>NZ_JBLLLQ010000049.1:0-24561 GCF_047737915.1 Lysinibacillus sp. NPDC056185 | reverse complement strand
TCGCTGCGCTGCAGGGTCTCGGGCCAACACGATGTTGGTCACGAAGGCGTTATCACAGGACGTGATGGTTTTAGCCTTCGTTCCTCTGAATCGCTGATCCCTGAGGAGTCGCCCAGCCTCCACTGCAATCAACTTATTCACATTGCTACGTTTTAAATTGCACTTGTGCACAATAGAGTATATATATATAATGGAAACAAATGTTCTTGTGTGGGGAGAGGGAAGAATGACTACATTTAATCAATTACAGTTAGTATTATTCGATGCAAATGATATTTCGGGATTAATTGCACTTTCTGACTCTGTCGGGTGGGATTACGATGAATCTGAAATTAGAACGGTGATGATGTCAGGTAAAATATTTGGGCACAAAAATGCTGTGGGAAAAATTGTTTCAAGTGCTGCCATTATCACATATGATTCAAATTTAGCTTCGATAGGTATGGTCATTGTACATGAAAATTACAGAGGGCTTGGTTTAGGGAAATTAGCTACTCAAAAATGTATTGAAAGTGTTTCAGAGCATACAGAAATTATGCTCGTCGCAACGAAAGATGGTGAACCGTTATATAAGAAAATGGGCTTTACCACTGTCGATTATGTACATAAATATCTGACTGACAATTATAGCGGTGCTAAAAACTTAGCTTCTAATGATTATACGATTGAAGATTTTAACGAGCGTGATTTTGCTGATATTGTTAGCTTAGATGCTGCTGCCTTTGGAGATAAAAGAAGTAATTTTCTACGGAATAGGATAAAGCAATCAAAGCAATGTATTGTTGTGAAGGATTATGATGCAAATATTATAGGTTTTGGATTGTCTATTTTAGGGCCAATCAATCTAATTTTAGGTCCGATTATAGCACCTGATTCTAAAACAGCCAGTCTCATAATAAATATTTTAGCGAAAGATTATAATGGAAAATTAAGAATTGATGTACCATATGGTCATGCTGAATTTATAAAATGGATAGAGCAAAGTGGCTTTACAGAGGCAAATAAACCTCCTGTTATGATTCTTCACGCCGAGAAAATGCCGATAAGAAATAATACGTTATATGCTATAGCAGCGCAAATTTTTGGATAACATCACTTAAACAAAGTGAGCACACTTTCTGTATGGTGTGCTCACTTTGTTTTTAAAGGATTTTACTGGAAGTGTGGAGAATAGATGATATTAAAGGGGGAGAATCTATGTTTCCTAATTTAGAGACAGAAAGACTTATTTTAAGAGAACTGACGCAGGATGATGCGGAAAGTGTCTTTAATTGTTTTTCTAATGAAGAAGTCACTCGCTATTATGGAGTTGAGCCGTTTAAAGAGATACAGCAAGCAGAAAATTTAGTGAATTTATTTTCAAAGAACTTTGCTGGAAAAAGAGGGGTAAGATGGGGAATCGAAAGAAAGGAAACAAAGGGTATAATCGGTACAATTGGTTTTAACGCTTGGTCGCCTATCCATAGACGGGCGGAAATTGGTTATGAAATTCATCCTGATTATTGGAGAAAAGGATATACTCAAGAAGCGGTTACCGAAATTGTGTCGTATGGCTTTGAGCATATGGAGCTGACTCGTATAGGTGCTATTGTATTTATAGAAAATGAAGCCTCGAATAAGCTACTAACTAAAGTGGGTTTTAAAAATGAAGGAATTCTTCGAGATTATATGTATCAAAATGGCCAGGCGCATGATACATTTGTTTATTCCATCTTAAAAAATAGATAAACTCGACATTAACCTACAGAAATATATTTATAAGCATCATTGTATACCTTTTATTGGATAATAAATGATAACTAAGACATGGTTTTGTGCTTGCTTTTTTCGGTTATAGTGCTAGTAAAGGCTAGGGTTTTTATTAGTGGTGAAAAAGTAATAGTAAGGGGCTTTGTGAAATGGGAATACAATATAGCACAGCTTATTTTGAAAAATTGGATTTACTTGAAATTCTATATGCGGGGAAGGCAGCGTTAAAAGAAACGCTACCCACGCACAATGTCAGTAAAAATCATTTAGAACGCTTTGAACAAATAGAAGCAGCCATTGCTAAGCTAAATAAGGAAATTCGAATCCTTGAGCTAAACATTATCCAGTCCGTAGATTCAAAATAAAATAAATAAAAAACTCATGCAAAAAATAATTGCATGAGTTTTTTGTATGGCTTCACTCGAATTTAAACTTCCCTTTCTTTCATATCAGAACTTAATCCTTCTGCTGAAACATCGTCTTCTATATAGGAACTACGTTTTACTACAGATAGAAGCAATACTAAAATACTTACAACAGCCATCCAGCATAATGTTACTGCAGCAGTGCCCCAAAGTTCTCCGTCAAAGAAAAGAATCTCCTTTAATCCTTCAAACATAAATCGGAACGGTAGCCACGGATAGATCCAATTAGCATAGAAACTAGGTAACATTTCTGGTGCGATTTGTAGAAGCGGTAAACCAAAGAACATTAAAAGTACGAAAATTGGTAAACTCGCAAATTGAATCCATGTAGTGATAGCTAGTATTAATAATATAAATGTTGCGCAAGTCAGTGATAAAAATAGAGCAACATGGTGAAAATCTGCAAACTCATAATCCAGCATCCAAGTGGAGTACCAAGTTAATAAATAGCCTCCAAATAAACCAATGATCATGGCAATCAATGCCTGAAATCCTCGGAATTTAAGTTGCTCCAATACAGAATTAAACTTGCGATTTCTACCCGTAAACCATAAAAGAATAGCACTGATTAAACTACTCATCCAAATAGGCTGGAAGAATGAAAGTGGTGCATTGCTTAATTTACCGGTTTCATGCACATTGACTATTTCACTTTGGATAGGCGTTGAATAAGTGCGTGCTTGATTAGCGTTTAACGGAATATTATTTTTTTTAGTAATTGCTAATAATTGGGCGCTGACATTGTCATTCATTTTTTCAACCATTGTAGATAAAGCTTGTGTAACCATAGTTGCAACGTTTGCATTTTTCCCTTGGTTTATATAAATTTTTAGCATTGCTGATGTAGGGGTTGGTGATTGGAATGAAGCGTACTTTTCAGAGAAATCTATAGGGATATAAATAGCTCCATACAATTCTTGATTCGCTAATTTTTCTTTCATTTCTTGTTCATTTTTTAATACTACCCATTTAAACGGTGATTCCTTTGTTGCTTGTGAATTTTTTTGTATCATCTCGACAAAAGTTTGCCCCATGTTGCCTTCATCCTCAAGAACAAGACCGATTGGAAGATCTTTAGGTGATGAATGGGCACCAGGGATTTGTGTTGCTACAAAAATGAAGGATAATAAGAGTACAGCCACAAACGCTATACCGAAAAACTTATTTTCTTTCATGAAAATTCTCCTTTCAGATAATGTACATCGTGTTGATTATTTCTAAGTTTGATTATATACTCTAAAAAAATCACTTCCTATAATCAAAAGCAGCCAAAGTGTTCAATACTCAACATATAAATAAATGTGTTCATTAAAAGGGAGGAATGACTCCATGTCAAAAACAGATCGACGAATTATACGAACGAAAAATGATATTAAACAAGCATTTTTCTCTTTGCTTTCTGAAAAGAACTTTGAAGCTATCACCGTTCGAGATATTACGGAGCGTGCCAATATTAATCGAGGAACTTTTTATCTACACTACGTGGATAAATACAATTTATTAGAACAGTACGAGAACGAAATTTTTGAAAAATTCAACGTCATTTTAGATGAAACTACAAATTTAGAGTTGGATGTCAATCAGTTTTTAGATGAACGATTACCTGTAATGATCCGAATCTTACATGTGTTTTATGAAGAAGCTGATTTCTTAAAATTAATTTTAGGTCCAAATGGTGACCCATTTTTTCATGAAAAAATGAGACAGTTTTTTGTGAGATATTTCAATACTTTTCTAGTTAATCGTATTGATAAAAGCAAATGGAGGTTTCCAATCGAATTAATATTAGCGTATAACTCAAATGCCCTATTAGGGGTTATTACGTACTGGTTGCAACACGATATGCAACAATCACCAGAGGAAATTGCTACAATGTTGGCTGAAACAATGATAAATGGACCTTTTGAAGCTAGTGGATTACGTTCAATTATTGAAAAAGATAGTGAGTAGGGGATAAATTTGTGAATAAGTACTGAAGAAGTATAGAAGGCTAGTAGTATGATGAATCTAATCAACATTTAAAAACGAATGATATTTTCCATTGAGTTACAAAATTAGTTGTATGATAAGTTAAATGGATAATCGTGTTATAATCGTACTTAAAGAACTATTAATAATCATGGCGATGGGGGATCTTAAAATGAAAACAAAAAGAGTTGGCATTTTACTTTATGATTATGTAGATGTTTTAGATTTTACTGGCCCAGCAGAAGTACTAGCACTGACAACTAAGAATAAAGTCGAGGAAGCTCTTACTCTTTATAAAAAAGAATTATTACCTACGAAACTATTTGAAGTATTTACCATTTCAGAAGCTGGGGAGCAAATTAAAACGCATTCAGGAATAAAAGTAGTACCTGACTTTAGTTTTGACAATAGTCCTGAATTAGATATTCTAATCATTCCAGGGGGACCTTTAAGAGCTGTGCAATCTATAATTAAAAACAATAAAATTCAAGAGTGGATTATCAAACATAAAAATAGTGAATACATATGCTCAGTTTGCACGGGTGCGTATATTTTAGGCCATACTGGATTATTAAATGGCAAAAAAGCCACTACTCATCATTTAGCATTAAAAAATTTACAAGAAAAATACCCTGAGATTCAAGTAGTATCAGAAAGCAAAGTTATTCATGATAGTAACCTCATAACTTCTGGAGGTGTCTCATCAGGAATTAATATGGCTTTATATCTTGTTGAGCAAATTATGGGGAAATCTGTAGCGGAGCGAACAGCTAAAACTATCGAATTTGCACTTTAATATAACTGTGTCATCTAAACAAATGGCCAAGATTCACTTTTTAACTGTATCTCAATTGTTGCACTCCAACAATTTGGATACAGTTTATTTTGTTTAAAGCAAAGTAAACACTCTCAAAATCAGAATGGATACTTCTGTGATAAGAATAACTTATGAAAATTAATAATTAACATTGATTTCACTTATATACAAAATGGTTGTAAAATAATGTTAGCAAGTATATCCATAAAGATTGGTATAAAAAACAGAAAAGAGTGATGAAGATGGGCATTGATTTTCACAATAAAGACAATCAAACTACTTATACAACTCGACAAGCTGACCACTCGTGGATGGAAGCAATGAAAGAACTTGTCCCTATCATGAATACTTCTAAGGCTGCAGATATTGGCTGTGGCGGAGGCATTTACTCGAAAGCATTAGCAAATATGGGCGTACCTTCTGTAATAGGTGTGGATTTTTCACAGGCTATGCTCGTTGGGGCTAAAGAAAACTGTAAAGACTATCATACTATTACTTTCAAGCAAGGAAATGCATTGGCTACAGGCTTGGACAATGACAGCTTCCAGTTAGTACTGGAACGAGCTTTAATTCATCATATCCGAGATTTAAAGGCTTGTTTTCAAGAGGCATACAGAATTATGGAGGATAAAGGGGTTTACATTATCCAAGACCGGACACCTGAAGATTGTTTATTAAAAGGTGATGACCACCATATTAGAGGCTATTTCTTTGAGCGTTTTCCAAAATTAAAGGAACAAGAAATTAAACGCAGACATAGTAGTGAGCTAGTAGTTGAGACACTTAAGGCAATTGGGTTTAGCGAGATTAAAGAAGTAAAGCTATGGGAAACAAGAAATGTCTATGAACAGAAAGAGCAATTGTTAAAAGATTTACGGGAAAGAACAGGCAGAAGTATTTTGCACGAATTAGACGATGAAGAATTAAATGAATTAGTGAATTATATTGATAAGTCGATTTCAATTGAAGGTTCTATAGTTGAAAAGGACAGATGGACCATTTGGAAAGCTGTGAAATAATCAATTCTTTATAAAGTGTTGAGGGGAGTTATCCGTCGGTAGAGTGGTTCAATCCGTCAGTTAGGCATTTCTATCCCTCGATTCAATAAAAAGAAGCTCTCGTCGCTTTTCAAACGAGAGCTTTTAACTATTTATTTACCTACTAAAGCGAGAAGGTATTTATCTCGATCTGCTTCCTCCTGCATTTTATTATCGATCAGCATTGCACCGTTTCTCACATTTGTCATATCACGGTCAACTAAAAATTGAACATTCACTTTCGCGGCTTTATTATCGACAGGACATTCTCCTTTAAATTCTACAACGTCCTGCCCTTTTTGAGTTTCAAAATACACCCAGTATGGATTTTGACAAGCGTTAGCAAAGCCCGATTCTATTGTTTTACTACTATTTTCGAATGAATAGTTTTTTACATATGTAATATATTCATTATCTGTAATGTCCTTTTGTGGACCGTAAAAATACCAGAACACCCCTAAAATTCCGATTGGCACAATCCACAGTATATTCCTTTTGCTTAATTTCCCCATATTGGAAGCCCCCTTTATAAAAATATTTTATCATCTTTATACTGATTTTTGCTAGTTTACTATAATATTTTCTAGTTTAGGATTTAATATTGTAGATAATGATTTTGGGGGAGATATGGATTTTTTCAGTTTCATCTGTGTTTTGTTGATGAATGGAAACTATGAGGCGTATGATGACGTCATGTATGAAAGGGTAAGCAAGTATTCAACTGGAAACAGCGCATATTTGAAAACTTTAATTTACTGAGAAATTAAAAGCAAGGAGATTTAAAAATGAATTATGAAGTATTTCAATGGATTAATGATTTAGCTGGTCGCTATCCTTTACTAGATAAAGGGATGATTTTCATCACTGATAGCGTTCCTTATGTCGTAATCGTATTTATGTTATTTTTATGGTTTACAGCAAATAAAGAAAAAAGGACAGAAAAACAATATACTGCTTTTTACATTGTCTTTACATGTTTACTTGGATTGGGTTTAAACGCACTCATTCACTTTGTCAACTATCATCCACGACCATTCATAACGTATAATGTTCATCAGTTAGTACCACATGCTGACGATTCTTCATTTGTAAGTGATCATTCAGTATTAGTATTCTCTTTAGCATGTACGTTGCTATTACGAAAAGACTCGTGGAAGTATCCTGTATTAGTATGGGCTATCCTAGTAGGGATTTCACGTATCTTCGTCGGAGTACATTATCCAGCCGACGTGATTGGAGGAGCCATTCTGTCATTTGGGGCAAGCTTTGTCATTATCAAGTTCTCCAAAATATTGGAGCCGGTTGTACAAGTTCTGTTCAATATCTATAACAAACTAACGAAACATATCCCTTTTTTAGCGAAGTTCGGCCATAAAGATCTGAGTCATGGGAATAAATAATGCAAAGATGAAGAGTCGCATTTTAATGCGGCTCTTTATTTTGTTAACAAAAGAATAAATATAAAATCATATTTATCAATAAATAAAGGTTTTAATTTCAATGCGAATTGGCACTATCATACATTCTGCAATTTGTAGGACGGTTCTTCCTTTTTCATTAAATATGGTCCGCTACTATGACTCTGTTAATGTAACTATTGATATTTGAAACCTACCTGAAATCTTAGTATAATTAGTTGAGAACAAATGTTTGGTATTTGATGAGGTTGAGAAAATTACTTAAGTATAAGGGCAATTTGGACACACAAAAAAAGAACGAGTGATTCATCTGTAGCAAACTTTCATATATTTAAATGACAGAACTTATAACAGTAAATATCTACCCAAATGTAACATTTAGACTAATAATAAACAAAAAGGGTTGAGCATTGTGAGAAGAAAAGGCATTTACATAGACAAAGACAAAAATCAGATTTATAACGATAAAGCATTGGTTTCAAGTAAACGTTCCCCAAATACTCCTACGTTACAAGAACTTGAACAAAAGATTTTTAATGGCTTAGTCGAAATGATATTTATCTGTAACTATCAAACAGAACAAAAAAGCAAATTAGAGCAATTATCGATTAATGATGTTAAGTCAGAATGGAATACAAAGTATAAAAATAATATCAGCGTTGATGATGAAGCGTATTTAAATGATTTCCCTAATGGGTACTGCTTTTTTGTTGAGCTTTGGGAAAGTGAAAAAGGAACTCCTATTTTGGTGTTATTCCAATATCATTAAAAGTCCCAGAAAGATTAATGAAAAAGGTATTTAGTGTAAGTCTTCACTAATGATATGTATTTGACTCTTACTTGTAAAATTTAATAAAAAGTCGAGCAAGATTTATACAATATAAAAAAGAATAGGGGAGGTTGATCCTAAAGTGGGCTTAGATTGATCATTGTAGAGAAGCCATCCGTAGCAAAAAACATTGCAGATGCTTTAAAAATTAAAAATAGAAATGATGGTTTCTTTGAAGGAAATGGTTATGTTATTACATGGGCTTTCGGCCATCTTCCGCAGCTTTTTGATCCAAAGATTATGATAAAAAGATGGAAAAATGGCAGATGGATAACTTTCCATTTATCCCCTAGAATTTTCGTTACAAGGTGAAGACGGATCCTAAAAAAAGAGGGAAAGAAGATTTTGGAGCGAGAAAACAGCTGAGAATCATTAATAGTTTCATGAAGCGACAAGATGTTCAAATGGTCATTTCTGCGTGTGACATTGACATATCTCTATAAATGTTTATGTACATAATTATAATTTTTATCCCTTTCGTTGATACGAAGGGGTTTTTGTATATTTGTGCAATTGTACATTAAATAAAATATTGCATTTTAATTTTAATAACTTAACTTTCGAACTCAAAAAAATGTATCTGGTACTAACTTAAAAGATCAGATGCAATTTTTTTATTAGTGTTCTTCTTGAGCCAACATGTGCAATTATTGAAGATACAATGAACTGTTCCGGAAGTTGTAGCTTTAGAAGGGGATACCGCCAACATTTCGGAAATTTTGTAGGCTAAGCATATTTCCAACCTGAAAAAGTCGATTTTCTATACGATAAGGAATCGATTTTTAAAATTTTGTTTTACAATCACGGCCGTTGAATAGAGCTTGCTTTAACATTTCCTCTTTACATTGACATCGTGTCATACTTTATATTGATAAGGAAGGAGGCGTTAAGATGAAAATCAGTGAGTTATCAGACCACACAGGTGTCAGTACCCGTTCCATTCGCTATTATGAGAAAAAAAGTTTAATTAAACCATCACGAACAGAAAATGGTTATCGGGTTTATGACGAGCAAGATATAGAACGTGTAAAGGCCATTCAATTTTTTCTAGATATCGGGCTTAAAACTGATGAAATACAGCCTGTTATAGCTTGTGGCTCCATCGAACCCATGGATGGCGATTGGAACTGTGCAGGTGCAGCAATAACATTATATGAAGAGCAATTGCTCAAAACTAGGCAACAGATTGAGCAATTGGAAAATGCCCAAAGACATTTAAAAGAGTTAATTGAATTCTGGCGTACGGTTCAAAATCGCCAGAATAGGAGTAATGGACAATGAATTATCGACTCTTTATCTTGATGTTAGGAACTTTTATTATTGGAACAGACGATTTTGTTATTGCTGGTTTACTACCGAGCATTGCAAACGATATGAATGTCACGATTGCAGCAGCCGGTCAATTAGTAACAGCCTTTGCCATTGCCTACGCAATTGGAGCCCCTATTTTAGGAACATTAACGTTTAATATGCCCGTTAAAACTTTATTAGTATTATCTATGTTTGTGTTCACCATTGCTAATGGTCTTTCTGCAATTGTACCTTCATTTGAATTATTGTTTGTCACAAGAGTAATCGCTGCGTTAGCAGCAGCTGTGTTTACCCCTTTGGCTATGGCTGCTTCAACAAGTTTGGTTCCTGATATAATGCGTGGGAAAGCTTTGTCTTTTGTCATAGCTGGTATAACCATTGGGCTAATTTTAGGTGCTCCTATTGGTACATGGATTGGAAATTCTATAACTTGGCGTTATTCTTTTGTTTTCGTAGCGGCGGTATCTTTAGTAACTGCAATTGGAGTTTTAATATTCTTACCAAAAATTGAACGAGAAGCTTCTGTGAGTATAAAAGAGAAACTAAAAAGTTTCAACAAAATTATAGTATTAACATTAATTGTTAGCATTATCGGGACTACAGGCGGGTTTATGACTTATACCTATATAGCTCCAATTATTACGGAGATCACGAATGTTGAGAATATAAGCATTTACCTGCTATTACTTGGTATTGGGGCTTTATTCGGCAACCTAGTTGGTGGTTATTTAACAGACCGTATAGGCGCTCCAAAAACACTTAAATTATCACTATTGGGTTTCGCTATTTTATTAGCTGCGTTCTCAATGCTAACCTTTTTAAATCCATCTACATTGGCAATTATTCTTGTTGGTCTTATTTCAGTATTATGGGGTATCCCAGGTTTCGGAATGAATCCAGCGTTGAATGCATACCTTATTTCGTTAAATCCTAAGCAGTCATCAATGATACTATCCTTTAGTGCATCTGCGCTATACATGGGGATAGGTTTAGGAGCATTTTTAGGCGGTGTAGTCATTAATTTGAGTTCGATAAACTACGTAGGAATTAGCAGTGGGGTATTAGTATTTGTAGCTTTAATGATCTTTATCTCAGTTAATAAGGCAGCAAAAAAAGTCACTGAAAATAAGTACTAACAAAAATAAAGGTGCCATCGTATTCACTTAATCACTCTCTCCCAAGACTTAACTGACCATGCCATTTTTAATTTATGATAGACAAATGATGGTGTTACAAGCAAAAGGCAGAAAAACTCAAAGGAGGAAGGGATTGATCCTATGATCAACTGCAAAGAGCGAGTGCATTAAATATATTAATCAATGCAACAAGAGTATGGAATACTGTGTTTTTAAGTGAAGTGACAAAGGAATTTAAGAAAAATAATGTCCTAAAAGAAGAATTACTTTCGCACTGACAATTATGGATTCTGATGGATTTCTCAATAAAGAATAGGTGAACTGGTAGGAATCGCTAGGCAACGAGTTGATAAGATCATAAATATATCATTTGTAAATAAACAATATAGAGATAAATGATAATTACTTAGTTAAATCATAGCAACCTGATTCCGTTAAAATTGCACAAATTTTGATGAAGCTAGACGAAATTGATTGGCTTGCGAATGGAGCTTTAAAATATTTGAAAGGTGCTTCTGGTACAAAGATTTTAGTAAGTGATATTTTAAATTGTTTAAAGTAAAATAGTAGTAAGGTATTTCATAATAAACTCAACTAATCTGATTAGTTGAGTTTTATGTTTATATATTAAAAAGTTACTAAAATATTTTAAAGAAGATGTGATGATTAATGGGGAAAATCGCCATTTTGGCAGAGAAACCATCTCAAGCAAGAGCTTATGCTGATGCATTTAAAATTAAACAAAAAGAGAAAATATTTATTGAATTGGAACCTTGTTCTACTTTTCCTGAAGGTGCAGTAATTACCTGGGCAGTTGGTCATCTTGTTGAATTAAAGGAACCAAAAGAATATCAAAAGGAATGGGAGAAATGGTCGCTTGGATCATTACCTATCATTCCACAAAAATTTGAAGATAAAGTTGTCTCTAAAATGTATTCACAATTTAATGCAGTAAAAAAAATCTTTAGTGATCCGCAAGTAACAATGATTTATAACTGCTGTGATAGTGAACGTGAAGGTTCAAATATCTTCTACTCACTTTTAAAAATGACAAAAGTAAATAAGCCTGTTAAACGATTATGGATCAATTCATTAGAAGTTGAGGAAATTCGAAAAGGTTTTAATAATATGCAAAGTAATGAGCGTGATCTGCTCATGTACCAAGAAGCAAAAACACGTCAAATTAGCGATTGGTTAGTAGGCATGAACTGTAGTCGCCTATATACGCTACTTTTACAAAAAAAAGGCTTTAAGGGTAGTATCTCCATCGGACGTGTGCAATCGCCAACCGTATATTTAATTTATAAAAGACAACAGGAAATTGAACATTTCAAGCCTGAAAATTTTTATGAAATTGAAGGGATCTTTAAAGCACAAAATGGTGTATATAAAGGGAAGGCAAAGTTAAAAACAAAAGAGCGTGCAGAGGCTGTGCAATTATTGCAACAACATGGGGTTGAACCGATGGATACAGGTCTAATTACGAGTGTAACGAACAAAACGAAGCGTATTGCACCACCCAAACTACATGCGTTATCAACATTACAAGCCAACGCCAATAAACGTTGGAAATACAGCCCGTCGCATGTGTTGAAACTTACGCAATCACTTTATGAGAAAAAGCTCGTTTCTTACCCACGTACCGATTCACAGCTCATTACACATAATGAGTTTGCCTATTTAAATGAATCATTGGCAAAATATCAGCAGCTCGTTGGAAAGCCATTTAATGCGATTAATCGCGGGAATAACAAACGCTATGTCGACAGTGCCAACGTTGGGGAGCACTATGCTATTATTCCAACGAAAAAAGTGCCAACAGAAAAAGCGTTACAATCAATGAATGCTGATGAAAGAAATATTTATTTCGAAATAGTCAATACGACACTCGCCATGTTTCACCAAGATTATGAATACGATGAAAAAACGATTATAACGAATGTCAAAAATTTAGAGTTTAAAACGGTAGGGAAAACAGAACTTGTAAAAGGTTGGAAAGAATTGTTTTCAAGTGAAAAAGGGATGCAAGAGCGTGAGGAATCGTTACCTGTTGTTTTCCAAGATGAAATGGTACAAAGTAAGGTTTCTATTCTAGAAGGCACAACTACGCCTCCTAAGCCTTATACAGAAGGGCAACTCATTACGATGATGAAAACATGTGGTAAATCAGTTGAGGATGAAGAAGAAATCGAGGTGCTGAAATCGATTGAAGGTATTGGTACAGAAGCAACTCGAAGTGGCATTATAGAGACCATTAAAAAGCATGGATTTATTGAAGTACGAAAAAACATAGTGAGCGTTTTGCCGAAAGGGGAGCTTTTATGTCGGGCTATCGAAGGGACATTACTTTCAAGTCCATCTATGACTGCAAAATGGGAAATTTACTTAAATAAAATTGGTCGTGGAGATGGCTCTGCAAAACATTTTATTGAAAGCATAGGCAAGTTTATTACTCAATTAATAGCGGAGGTACCTAAACAATTAGAGTCACTTTCAATTGAAGCTGAGCAGTTTAAACCAGCTGCTGTGAAAGATATTGTGCCATGTCCGACATGCAAAGTAGGAAAAATAGGTTTGCGTAAAAGTTTTTACGGTTGTTCGAATTATAAAAATGGTTGTAAGCAAACGTTCCCAGAAAGGTTACTAGGAAAAAAACTAACTGAAAAGAACATTAATGATTTATGTAAGATTGGTAAAACAGCTGTGGTTAAAGGGTTTAAGTCAAAGAATGGTAAACAATTTAATGCGTCACTCCGTTTGGCAGAAGGAAAAATTGAATTTGAGTTTAATGAAAAGTAATTGCGGATGAGATTTTTTTACTGTCAATGCCGTTCAGACGATTAAAAATAGTGAAGATGTGACACTCAGCAAAGTAACACGAGCAAAGAAGAATCGAAGCAGTGGGGAAATGCCCTAGCGTGATCGAAGGACAAAAAGGCTTCGGCTGCAGTAACTGGAAAAATGGCTGTAAATTTGTCATCTGGAAAAACGATCAATTTTTAGCCACGATGAAGAAGAAGCCTACCAAAACAATGGTGAAGAAATTGCTAGCCGATGGAACGGTATTGGTAAAAGGCTTAACGAGTAGAAAAGGTTCTAAATTCGATGCTCAATTAAAATATGAAAAAAATACTGACAACGAATATTTTAGTTGGAAGATGGAATTTGAAAAAAAGGATTAAAATTAAGCATTTATGAATCTTGTTGAATTAATTCTCACTACCCTAAACAATTATTTTATGAAATGAAGGTTATCTCAACCTAATGACTTCCAAGTAGAAAAGAAAATCCTTTGTATTTTTATAATTTCCATTTTTATTGTCTAAATTTATTTTATTTTTCCAATAGTAATTAATGTTTAACAGTTCTATTTTCTAGCTATTAATCTCTCGTTTATTACTATTTTTACTTTAATGTAATATATAATGTAATTGCTATCTGGAAAATATTCTGATATTGTTCCTCTTATAACTTAATAATTTTTGTTGGTGCGAATGACATTGTTCGTTTGCTTAAAAGGGAAATCGGTGCAAATCCGATGCTGTCCCGCAACTGTAATGGAGAGTCTATACAATATGTCACTGTAGCGAGCTATGGGAAGGCGTATAGATGATGAACCTAAGCCAGGAGACCTGCCAATAAAAGTAACAAACTTACATAGAACCACGAGGATGGTTGTAGTGACTGGGAAGAGACGCCCTTTATTTAACTATGACATCCTCTTGTAGACAAGGGGATTTTTTTATGCCCTAAGAGAGGAGAGCGTTTTGAAAAATCCAACAACAAGAAAAATCAACCTACTCTTATTAGTGTTGACTGGTATCGTTCTAATATCTTTGACGTTAGCGATAATGGTAGGATCTGTGTCTATTACACCTAGTATTGTATGGCGTATTATTTTGTCGCATATCCCGTTCAATCCACTTGGCATTACAGAAGATTGGAGTCGTTCGCAGGAAATCATCATCTGGCAAATTCGTACTCCCCGCGTAGTACTTGCCATAATAGTCGGAGCGGGTCTTGCAATTTCGGGAGCTGCTATTCAAGCTTTAGTTCGCAACTCAATCGCAGACCCCTATATTTTAGGTGTATCTTCCGGTGCATCTGTCGGGGCGACGTCTGTTATTTTACTTGGCGCTTTTTCATTTTTAGGTATGTATGCGCTATCACTTGCGGCTTTTATAGGTGCGACGATTGCAGTACTAATCGTGTTTTTCTTAGCACGAGTTGAGGGGCGAATTTCAGTTATTCGATTATTATTAGCCGGAATTGCCGTGTCACTAGTTTTGTCAGCAATGACGAATTTTATGCTGATGATGGCGAAAGAAGAGGGCGGCATAAAGGCAGTGATGTATTGGATGATGGGAAGTCTGGCTGGAGCGAAATGGGTGAATTTAATGATTCCGTTCGTTGTTTTGACGGTCGTCTACGTAATTTTACGTCTTCATGCACGTCATTTGAATTTACTTTTACTAGGCGAAGAATCTGCTGTTACGCTGGGGGTTAATTTAGAGAAATTTCGATTGCTACTAATTTTATTAATTTCCCTATTAACAGGTGTCCTAGTTGCTGTAAGTGGTGCAATTGGCTTTATAGGCCTGATTATTCCACATATCGTACGCATGATTGTCGGCTCAAATTATAAGTTTGTACTGCCAGTCAGTGCATTAATTGGTGCGATATTTTTAATATGGGCTGATGCAGCTGCGCGTATTGTGATTGCACCTGAGGAAATGCCGATTGGAATTATTACTGCTTTATGCGGATGCCCATTTTTTATATGGATGTTGCGTAAGCAAATGTATTCTTTCGGGGAGGAAAATTAGATGGTATACGTTGCAAAAAACCTTACTTTTGCCGTGCAGCAGGTGAAAATATTAAACAATGTTTCTGTACATATTCAAGAACGCGAGTTTGTGGGCATAATTGGTCCTAATGGCAGTGGGAAATCGACCCTATTAAAAAATATGTATCGTATGCTACAACCTCAAGAGGGAGAAGTATTTTTATTTAATGAAAATATTTACAAGCAATCTTCAAAGGAGATAGCAAAGCAACTAGCCGTCGTAGGGCAGGAAACACCAGTGCTTTTTGAATTCACTGTTAAGGACCTTGTTGCAATGGGACGTACACCGCATAAAAGGCTTATGGAAGTGGATACAAAAGAAGATCTAGCTATTGTCGAGGAATCGATGCAGCAGGCAGGCGTACTGCATTTAAGTGAACGGACTTTTAGTTCATTATCTGGTGGTGAGAAAAAACGAGTCGTTGTTGCAAGGGCATTGGCGCAACAGGCTAAGGTCATGGCATTAGATGAGCCAACGAATCATTTAGATATTCAGCATCAACTCCAGCTCATGGATTTAATACAGAGCTTGCCGATTACGGTCATTGTAGCCTTGCATGATTTAAATATTGCAGCAACTTATTGCGATAAAATTTATGTTTTAAAGGACGGAGAAATTGCGGCGTATGGAACTCCGTTTGATGTATTAACACCCTCATTGCTACAAAAGGTGTTTGGTGTACATGCGGAAGTTAATGTACATCCTGTCACGAAAAAGCCACATATTTATTATATATCTGAGAATTTTTATAGTTAGTTTAAGAGACTTAGATTTCTTTCAATATATTTTTTAGAAAAAAGGAGAAGTAGACATGAAGACATTAAAAAGCGTATGGCTAGTTCTTGCAATCGCAATGCTAAGTATTTTAGCGGCTTGTGGTAACGAGGAAAAAAAGGATTCAGCATCGCAAAGTGAAGAAGTAGAACCAGCAAAAGCAGGAGCAACGGAAGTAACGATTGACAATAACGATACGACACAAGTCTATTCGCAAGCACCTAAAAAAGCAATTAGCTTAAATCAGCATGTGACAGAGATTATGCTAGCGTTAGGCTTAGAGGATTCAATGGTCGGAACAGCATATTTAGATGATGCAATTTATCCACCGTTACAGGCAGCTTATGATAAAGTTCCGGTACTAGCTGAGCAATACCCAACAAAGGAACAAGTGATTGATGCAGGAGCAGATTTTTTATATGCAGGCTGGAAAAGCGGGTTTAGTGAGAAGGGTGTTGGAACACCAGAAGAACTAGAAGCACTTGGCATCCACACTTATTTACATACATCTTCAAGCATTAAAAATCCTAAGTTAGAGGATATTTTCGGCGATATTCGTAACATCGCCAAGATATTCCATGTGGAAGAGCGTGGAGAAAAGTTAATTGAGCAAATGACAAAAGATGTAGAGGATATTCGTACGAAGCTTCCGCAAGAGGAGGGGAATTTACGTATTCTTGTATTTGATAGTGGTGAGAAAGAAGTTTTCACTGCTGCCCAAAACTTCATGAATGAACTTGTGACAGTAGCAGGTGGAAAAAATATTTTTGGGAATGTTGAGTCTGGCTGGACAACCGTTTCAAAAGAAGATGTAGTTGAGCGCAACCCTGAAGTTATCGTTGTAATTGACTATGGTTCAACTACTGCTGAAGAAAAAATTAATTTCCTAAAAAATGATCCGGCACTAAAAGAAACGGAAGCGGTATTAAACAAACGTTTCGTTATTTTACCACTATCAGCAGCGTCTGAAGGTGTTCGTGCGGCTGAAGCAATTCGAATTTTGGCACAAGGATTTTATCCAGAAAGCTTTCAATAAAGAAGAGGAGCTAGCCATGTGCTAGCTTTTTTTATAGGAGGAGGGTAAAAATGACTTTTAATGCTTTTAGCCATAATGTTCCTGAAAAAACATTTGCTAAGTTAAACAGAGAAGGTGATTTTACGCGTCTTGCTGTGAGTCCTGGCATTATCAACAAACATTATACACCAGCACAATTTCAAACAATCGCAGAGGTAGTCGGAGTGAGTGGCGCTATTAAATATTCTGCGTCCTACAGTATACTACTATCCGTACCGACAATAGAATTAACGACTGCCAAAAGGAAGTTGGAAAAGGCGGGCTTATATATTGCAAAGCAAGGACAGATTGTAACTATGAAGGCTTGTGATTTTTGTGATGGCGATAAAATGGAGGCAGCACAGATTACAGAGGAGCTGTATCAGCAGCTTGAAGGCTTGGAAGTACCAAGCAGGATTCGCATTAATATGAATGGCTGTGCATCAGCTTGCTATAATGCCGTATATGATGATATTGGGCTTGTATATCAGAAAGATAGCTTTGATGTGTATTTAGGGGCTGTTCCGATGGGTAAAAACGCACAGGCAGGGGAGCTTTTTGTGAAGAAAGTGCCTGTACAGCATATCGAAAATCTTTTACAGGAAATAATTAGGGTCTATAAAGAACTTGCTCGCCAAAAAGAACCATTTTATAAGTTTTACAAGAGAACAAAAGCAGCAGACTACTGGCAAACGATAAAAAATTACCCAGGTAGAGTGGTTGTAGATTGATTTACAACTAAAATTGTAGAAGGAGATATGTGATGACTACTATTAGAGAAATTGGAAGCTTATGTATTACTGATAGAGATGGCCACATTATTAACCATTCAGACTGGAATAAAATCAACTCAATTTTTCTTCCTGTGATATACGATGTGGTTAATACGTATTCCACTCATCTTCAAGATGACTTACATAGTGTGTACATAAGAGGATCTATTCCAAAAGGGATAGGTATTGAAGGCGTAGCTGACTTAGACACAATAGCGGTTACAAAACAAAATCCTAATAAACTGCAGTTAAAGCGGATAAAAGAAGTGGAACAAGAATTAAATCAAAAACATACTTGTGTAGATGGTATTGAACTAAGTTTTTACGGCATAGAAGAAATTTTAAATACGTCATCTTTTTCAATAATTAGTTTCATACTTAAAACCCATGGAATATGTGTGTTTGGAGAAGACTTGATACCTCAATTACCAAGATATAAAGCTGACGAAGCTTTAGCAAATGACCACCTTATTCATTTGCAAGGTCAAATTAAAAATGCCTGTGATGATCTTCAAGATAATTCTGATATAGAGGATATTAAAGATTGTTGCAAGTGGATTATGAAAATTATTGTAAGAGCAGGACTTGCACTTGTCATAACTAAAGCAAACACATATACAAGGGATTTATATCCTGCTTATAAATTGTTTTCGGAATATTTCCCTGAAAAGGAAAGGGACATGAAAAAAGCACTTGAATATGCCATAACACCCATAATAGATACAAACTTATTGTTATCGTTTTTAAATGAATTTGGAACGTGGATGGTTATTGAAGCTGATAAATGGTTACAATTCTATAATCCCAATAGAGAATTAAACATGAAAATATAATCTAATTAATAACTTGCGAAATTCGAATTTGGAATTAGCTTTGTTTTAGCCTATATTATTACGTTATAACAGACGGAATTGATTCCACATACAGAAAAAGGTAATCCTATCTTAGTCATGTCTAATATGGGATTACCTTTTATTTTGAAGCATTTTTAAATTTTAGGTCAATCGTATACTGCAAATAAAGTTTGATCATTTTCTATTTATGTTGCTCTACAATTTCGCCCAATCATATATTATTATTTATTGATTTGTCTTTAAATTCTTTCCAATATACTGGACAATCTTGCGAAGTTCAGTAGATGATGGGCGTCCAAATGGACTTGTTTGTTTTTGTTGATAAAGTAGTTGTCCATTTTCATCAACTAGGAAATAAGCTGGCTCTCCATGCGTACCATGATCCTCATAGGGTGCTTCTTCTCCGTGATAAAACACATCATATGCTTTTAATGTTTTTAACTCTTCATCTGCTAAGACGGTAAAGGTAAGATTGTGCTCATCAACCATTTTCTTTAAATTTTCCAATTGATCCGTTGAGATTGTAATTAGATGTACATTCTTGTCTTCAAAATAACTTTTGTTTTCTTCAAGCTCTTTTAAGTCATGAAGACAAACAGGGCACCATGATCCTCTGAAAAAGATAATGAGATGCCAACTTTTATGCTGGTTTTGATGAGATACAAAAGAGAATTCTTCGCCATTGACTGCTGGAAGAGTAAAATTGGGTACTTTGTCACCCAAATTAAATGTAGACATACTTATCCTCCTGAAAATTGTAAATTCTTATTGAGCTCTAGTACGGATTTGGAACTCCTTTATATTCTTTCCTTTTCTAAATTAGATATGTAAAATTTAAGGCCTAACTAAACTGCAAAAAAACCGTTTCTTCCAACAAATTCCGAGCTGTAATTTTTTTCGTATTCAGGCTTAGAAAAGTGAAATGAACATTATTATTTGTCATTTCTTAGCATACTTTATTTCAAAGCAACACCACTTATTTTCATAACTAAAAAGTGGTTTTGCTTTTTTGTTGAATTTTTTGCAGTCAATATGGCAAACTGAATACGGAGATAAATCTGAACATGATCCATCTTTCACCTAATGGCATAAGCGTCTTACGAATAAATTGTTAAGTACGCCATGTTACATATAAACTTGTTTTATATACTAAAGTTAGCAGGCTAACAGTTCGGGGGTAGAAAATTGAGCAAAAGGAGATCAGTTGGGTTAGAGTTGCGTACATTGTCACTCTTAATGAGAAGACAATTGGATCAAACTATATGTACTATGCAAACGGAAAGAGATAACCTTACTGCCATGCATGGTTGGACGATTGGTTATCTTTACAAAAATCAAGATACAGATGTGTTTCAAAAAGATTTTGAACGAGAATTTTCTATTCGCAAATCAACAGCGTCTAGAATACTGAAATCTATGGAAAGTAATGGATTGATTACTAGGCAAACTGTTCCTTATGATTCAAGACTCAAAAAAATTGTCTTAACAGAAGATGCGTTGAAAATACATGATAGTATCATGACACGTAGAGTAATGCTTGAACAACAATTACTAACAGGTATCCCGGAAGAGAAACTTGAAGTTTTTTTTGAAGTGATGGATGCTATGAAAGAGAATATTGAATCTTGAAGAAGATGCTATTTTTGAATTTTTATCACTATATAGTTAGCATGCTAACTAAATGAGGGGACTGCATACATGTTAAAAATATTTAAATACTTAAAACCAAAAGAATGGACGCTAATTGTAGCCAGCATAGTGTTCATAGTAGGGCAAGTTTGGCTGGATTTGAAGTTGCCGGATTATATGGCTAAAATTACGACCCTTGTACAAACAGAGGGTAGTAAAACGAGCGAGATATGGACAGCTGGAGGGAAGATGCTTTTATGTGCCCTTGGCAGTATGATATTGGCAATCATCGTGGGCTATTTTGCGGCAAAGGTAGCAACGTCTCTTTCGAAGGAATTGCGAAAAGGGGTATTTAACAAAACTTTATCTTTCTCTATGGAGGAGATTAATGGTTTTTCAATCGCAAGTCTAATTACTCGTTCTACTAATGATATAACGCAAATACAGCAAACTGTTGCAATGGGTCTTCAAGTTATGATTAAGGCTCCTATCCTTGCAACATGGGCTATTTTGAAGATCATGGGGAAAAGTTGGGAGTGGTCAGCGGCAACAGGAGTAGCTGTCATTGTTTTACTTATTTTGATAGGTAACCTAATCATCTTTGTGCTACCGAAATTTAAAGTCGTTCAAAAACTGACAGATAATCTTAACCGAGTAACAAGAGAAGGTTTAACCGGTATTCGTGTTGTTCATGCTTATAACGCACAAGGGTATCAGGAAGAAAAGTTTGAAAAAGTAAATAACAATTTAACGGATACAAATCTTTTTGTGAACCGCCTTATGGCCCTTATGCAGCCGGGGATGGGTCTGATTATGTCGGGTTTAACCCTTTCAATCTATTGGATTGGAGCGCATTTAATTAATAATGCAGCGGGTATGGATAGAATTGGTAAGTTTAGTGATATGGTCGTATTTTCATCTTATGCAATGCAGGTAGTTATGGCATTTATGCTATTATCAATGACATTCATTTTGCTACCGAGAGCAGCAGTATCTGCAGCACGTATTAATGAAGTACTAAATACACCTCAGACAATTATTGATGGCGCAACGCAAACGTCGCCTAAGGGAATCGAAGGTGAAATTGAACTGCGTAATGTTAGCTTTAAATATCCTAATGCAGAGGACTATGTGTTAAAAGATATTAGTTTTACAGCACATAAAGGCGAAACTGTCGCTTTTATCGGTTCTACGGGTAGTGGTAAGAGTACGCTAATTAATTTAATCCCAAGATTTTACGATGCTACTGACGGAGAGGTATTAGTCGACGGCATTAATGTGAAAGAATATGCACATGAAGCTCTTTATAATAAGCTTGGCTACGTTTCTCAAAAAGCCGTATTATTTTCAGGTACGGTAAAATCTAATGTTGCCTATGGTGATAACGGTCAGACTTCATCAACAGATGAGGAAATCAAAAAAGCGGTGGAAATTGCTCAAGGGCAAGAATTTGTGGAGAAAATGGACGGTGAATATGAAACGGCTATTGCGCAAGGCGGAACAAATCTTTCAGGAGGACAGAAACAACGTCTTTCTATTGCAAGAGCAGTGAATAGAAATCCAGAAATCTTTATTTTTGATGATTCGTTCTCTGCCCTAGATTATAAAACAGACCGTCAACTTCGTTCTACCTTGAAAAAAGAAACGAAAGGTGCAACTTCTTTGATTGTGGCACAGCGAATTGGAACGATTAAAGATGCTGATAAAATCATTGTTCTTGATGAAGGTAAAATCGTTGGTATGGGGACACATAGTGAATTATTGAAAACTTGTAACACTTATCAGGAAATCGCCTATTCGCAGCTATCGAAGGAGGAGTTGGAAAATGAGTAATACACAAACAAATAAGCCCCGAAGAGGTCCAGGTGGTCCAGGTCCTATGATGGCTCCTGGAGAAAAGCCAAAGAATTTTAAAAAGCCTATGGGAAAGTTGATTGCTTATTGTAAACCTTATTTACCAGCCATCATCTTTGCCATTGTATTGGCAGTTGCAGGAACAATTTTCACGATCATTGGACCAAATAAGCTGAGTGAGATCACCGATTTGATAATGGATGGCATGGCCGGTGAGATTGATATTACTGCAATAGGAAAAATCGGTCTGTTACTTGCTATTTTGTATGGATTGAGCTTTGTATTCAATTATATTCAGGCGTTTATTATGGCTACTATTACGCAGCGAGTTTCCAAAAAGTTACGTTCAGATATTTCGAACAAAATTGATAGATTACCATTGAAATACTTTGACTCTACAACCTACGGAGATGTGTTAAGTCGTGTCACGAATGATGTGGATATGATTGGACAGTCTCTAAACCAAAGTATTGGTTCGTTAGTGACAGCGGGAGTAATGTTCTTTGGATCTTTAATTATGATGTTCTATATTAATGTTACGATGGCTCTTTCTGCTATTGCTGCGACTTTCGTTGGATTTATATTCATGACATTTATTATATCCAAATCCCGAAAGTACTTCGTACGCCAGCAGCAGGACCTTGGTAGAATAAATGGCCATATTGAAGAAATCTATTCAGGGCATAATGTCATGAAGGTTTATAACGGTGAAAAAGCGGCCACGCAAGAATTTAACGAAATCAATGAAAGTCTTTTTAATAGCGCTTGGCGAGCACAGTTTATGTCAGGGATGATGATGCCACTCATGATCTTTATTGGAAATTTAGGTTATGTTGTTGTGTGTGTAGTAGGAGCTGCATTAGTAGTGAAAGGTTCTATTACATTTGGTGTTATTGTTTCATTTATGGTGTATATCCGCTTATTTACGCAGCCGTTGTCTCAATTAGCACAGGCCGCTACAAGCCTGCAGTCAACTGCCGCAGCAAGCGAACGTGTATTTGAGTTCTTACAAGAAGAGGAGCTTAAAGATGAAAGTGAAAAGAAAGTCACTTTAGATGCTAAAGATGTAAAAGGTAATGTAGAATTTAAAAACGTTAAGTTCGGATATACGAAAGAACAACTTATTATTAAAGATTTTTCTGCTCATATAGAAGCCGGTCAAAAGGTGGCCATCGTCGGACCTACTGGGGCTGGTAAAACAACGCTTGTTAATCTTCTTATGCGTTTCTATGAAGTAGACAGTGGGGAAATCATGATTGAGGACGTATCGACTAAGTCTATTACTCGTAAAAATGTTCACGACTTATTTTGCATGGTGCTGCAAGATACTTGGTTATTCGAAGGTACCATTAAGGAAAATATCATTTATAACAAAGAACATGTAACCGATGAAGAAGTAGTTGCAGCTTGTAAGGCGGTAGGTTTGCACCACTTTATTCGAACGTTGCCAAAAGGTTATGATACAGTTTTAAATGATAATACAAGTTTATCTGTAGGACAGAAACAGCTTATTACGATTGCAAGGGCAATGGTTAAAAAAGCACCATTGCTTATCTTGGATGAAGCTACTAGTTCAGTTGATACGCGTACTGAAGCACTTATTCAAAAAGCAATGGATAAATTGATGGTGGGCAGAACATCATTTGTTATTGCACATAGACTTTCAACAATTAAAAACGCTGATTTGATTTTAGTTATGAAAGACGGAGATATTATTGAAAGTGGTAATCATGAAGAACTGCTTGCAGAAAAAGGATTCTATGCGGATCTTTATAATAGTCAGTTTGAAGATGCTTCATAATATTGAATGACATCTATTCGCTTTTGGCTACTAGGGCAGTGTGTCGCTTCGTTAGTAAGATGGATTGTTACAAGTAAGATTGAAAAAATCACCTCGTTCCTTGAGGGCACTGAAAAAGTCCATATCTTCTCACATTGCGAGGTATTCAACGATTAAATCGTTGAATACCTCGCTTTTTTCATTTGGCACCGTGACTCTACTGTTGTTTTCCGAAGCATTCCGCTCGCTTTCCGCGGGCGAGCGCCGAGCCTCCTCCTACGCTTCGCTTCGTGCGGGGTCTCGTCT
>NZ_JBLLLQ010000048.1:0-24726 GCF_047737915.1 Lysinibacillus sp. NPDC056185 | reverse complement strand
CTTTTTCTTGACGACACATATTGTTTTACCGATAGCATGAATTAGGCTATCGAACCATATACAATATCCAATTTTCAATGAACGAGCGTGTTTTAAAGACTTTTACTTGTCTATACATGAAGTATAACACCCTTTCAGACAATTAAGGTAGCAAAAGTTATCTCTTGTCTGACCTCACTTTCATCCCATGTCTAAAGACGGGCTACACCCTTCATGGGCTTTCTCGTTCGGAAAATCTGTAATTGTTAGTTTTTAACGAACAAATCATGGATAGACTTGGCCATTCAGATGAGCAAATTACCAAGAATGTCTATCTCCACGTGACAATGGAATAACTTTATTGTCACTCACCAATTCCTAATCGATCTTTCAATTTAGATGTTCTTTTCCTTCGCACTATAAAAACACCCCTTTAGATAACCATATCCAAAGGGGTGAAACGGTACGACTTTATATCAAATTTTATTAGGTTAACTTGGAATCTTCTCCCTTTGGTGTAAGTGCAGAAAAAAGTCCAATTAAATTAGGTAGTATACTGTATAGTAAAAACAGCCAGTTTTTCGTCATGATCGAGATAATCGTAAAAACAATAACAGACGTAGCAATGACGATTAATCCAAACTTCACACGAGAAGGCTGCAACGGGACTGTGCTGGACATGTTGATAGACAAAATAATCCCAATTATACCCCAGCTCCCTATGTGTGTTAAAAGAAGGATACCTAAAACCATCGCGTTGCTTAATTCAATCCCAAACATGATTAAAGAAAAGAGAACATAAATCGCTCCTAATGTCACATACCATGAATAGGATTTTGCATTTTGCCAAATATGATAGTATAGCTCATCTATACCTCTGTTTTCTCTAGCTTTTTTCCGTCCGAACCACCAACCAAGGATCCCACAAATCAATCCTCCATACAATCCAATAATACCCCCGATAGAAACCTCCATAATTACATTCTCCCCTCTTCGAAAATAAACACTTCTTCAATCGTGCAATTGAAAACTTTTGATATGTTGTAGGCAAGCTCAATAGATGGATTGAATTTTCCTGTTTCAATTGCAATGATCGATTGCCGTGAGACTCCAACTTGTTTCGACAATTCCTCCTGCGTAATCTTCTTCGATTTTCGTAATTCGCGAATTCTGTTTTTCATAAAGCCTCCTTTAAAAATGTAAAGTAAACTGTACATCTGTTGATAAGTCAAGTTTACTTTACATTGATATGGATGTCAAGTTAACTTTACAATTCGATTTTTGTTTAAAACAACATAGAACCCTTATTAGGAGATGTCCGGGAGACATAACCAAAAGGAATCAAAATAAAACTGTTATAAGTTAAACAATACTCTTTAACTAAACTGCCACGTTCGTATTAGTTGAAGAAGAAAAAGATGGGATCTCTGTGGAATCCCATCTTAAAGTAAAGCTCCCGTAGTTAATAAATCCCCATTCTACATCCGCCGGAGACTTCTGTACCTGCCGCTAAGCTTTCGGTACAAACGACACTTGTAGCTGACGCTGCGCTTTCGCTACCAAAACATTTGATGAAAGAAGTTAAAATATTTGCTATTTGCCCTATTTGTGCTGTTTTTATGTACAAGCTTATAGACCCTTAGCAAACCAAAAGTCTATAAGCTTGATGTGGCTACTTCTATTTATTGTTTTGGTGTATTTGCAGTAAGTGGATTACTGTTTGCTACTAATTGTACTGGTGTCGTGCCTTGCTGAGCAGCCTGTGTCATTTGTTGGGCATTGTTCATTAGCCCAAAGCGTTTCAGTACACCAAAAATAGCCGCGCCGCCTATAATCCCCCACGCTAAAAATCTCACGGATGAAAACCTCCTTTCTCATACCGGATTTTTTAAAACAGGTTTAGTATTAGAAATCCTATGCGGTTTATACTGCGTTAACTAAAGGGGTTTTTGTTCTATTTACATATTATTTTCAAAAATAACAAAATATAGTAAAATAAAATAGTATAAAATTCGAATGGAGGTAGTACATGAATATTAAAATTGCTTCATCAGAAGAAATCCCACAAATAGAAATATTATATGAAGAGCTGTTTTTAGAAATGTCAAAACTACAACCTCAATACATAGCACCCGCAAAGCAGGATGTAGAATTTCTTAAAAACATAATTTTGGAAGAGAAATCAGACATTTTTGTTGCTGAATTAGATAACAACATTGCCGGATTTTTACTAATTCAAGAATTAGCTACTCCTCCATATTCTTGTATCGTCCAGCATAATTATGCATATATTATGGATGTAATTGTTGGAGGTCAATACCAAAGTAAAGGCATTGGTTCACTTTTGCTACGAGAGGCAAAAAAATGGGCAGAAGAACGTAAATTAGATTACCTGGAGTTAAGCGTTTTAGCAGAAAATATTGGCGCTATTAACTTGTATGACAAACACGGATTTAATGAAACGAGCCGTACTATGCGATTAGAACTTTAAAAGTATGTATGATATTAGAGCCTGCATTGAATAAGGCAGGCTCTTTTATATTAGGTCGAATACAAACTTTCCCCTGTTTTATGTTTACTTATAACCTCTAAACTCCATTAAATAAAATCTTTCCACGAAAAATCAATACTTAAAATACCAATCGGAAGCTCATTAGCTATATAGTTTTTTCCAACGGCCACTTTTGGTTTATGAAAACATACAAGATTATTATAATAACCAAAAGCTTGGCAAATAGACGGACGTACCGAATGAATTCCACATCGGTCATTTATTTCGTCAAAAAAAATACAGGTTCCATAAAGTCGTTGTTGATTTTTTAAATCTAGGCTCATTTTTTTAGGCATCGCTTTGATTTTCTTTTTTATTTTCTTTAACTCTTGTTCTGTAATTGGAACAGGCCCACAACACATCCCTCTACAGCCTTTACAAGGTAAATCTTCCATAAAACAATCATCTCCTAGAAAAAGCAAGTGTTATAATTCGTTTTTTGATTTGGATTTTCTAGTTCATTAACCCAATTAAAGCAAAAATAGGACTCTCCTGGCCAGGAGAGTCCTATTTTACACTTTAAATTAATAATTGTAAATTATAGCACGAATAAATTATTTTGTCAATAAAATAATCTATACAATAATTAGTATCTAGCATCAAATTTAATAATATTTATTTAAAAAACCAATGATAACATTATTTATTTTTTCTAAATAATCTTCTGAAGGGAAATGGCCCATATTAAATGATTGAAAAATAGTCAAATTTGGTATGACTTGTTCAGCTCTTTTTTTGATTTTCTTTTCTGGAAAGAAAATATCCTTTTCTCCAGCGATAATTAATGTAGGTGAAATGTAATTTTCTAATTCTTTTCTACCTGTTAGTTTTGGCATCTCTTGTTCTAATTTTACGTAACGAAAAATATCTCCAATAATTTGCCGATCAAACTCTTTCATGCAATTAGCAGACATTCTATCAGCTATTTTCTCAAGATATATGGCTGACGAAGAATTTTTAAACAGTAGTAAAGGGATTAAGATATGTTGAATCATCTCCATTTTGGAGCCAACTTTTAATCCAGCTGGGGAAACAAGCGTTGCACATTCAATCCTATCTGGCATATAAGCAGCGAGCCTTAAAATGATACCTGCTCCATACGATGGTCCTAAGAAAGCACATTTCTTAACATTAAAATAATCCATCAATTCAACTATCCATTGCCCAAAGCTAAAATCCTTAGCTGAAATTCTCTTTTGCTCACTATATCCTGGGTGACCAATCGTGTCAGGCGCATATATTCTATATTTTTTTATTAACGGCTTAAACCAGGATAATGTCATCGGATTAATGCAATTCCCACCTTGAAAAATAAACAAAGGCTTTCCTTCTTTTGGACCCGCCATAAGTACATGTGTTTTGCCGATCGATGTATCCACAAAAGCTCTTTCAACTTCGAAATCAAAAGAATTTAAATATTGCTCATAATGATTTAAAATTTCCAATCTACCTTTTTCACTAGTATAAATTGAATGCTTCATTAGATCCCTCCTGCATTAATTTTACAGGATTTAGCTATTTTTTTTAACACTTTCTTTAAAATGTGTACTCTTCTCCATCTTCCGGTACAAAAACTTGTGCAGCAATCCCCTTTTCATTTATAAAGCTTTTTAAATCTGTTCTTGATAATGTCCAATGATTGACCGCTTCCATATGACTAACGATAATTTTTGCATTTGGAGCAGTTTTGTATACTTCATAAATATCATCTTTTCCCATTATGAGAGAGCCTCCCTCTAAAAATTGATTGTCTCCCCCATTAACGACAATAATTTCTGGATGATTTTTTAGGAGCACTTCTTGCACTCCGTCATACCATACAGTATCGCCAGCGATATATAATTTTTTCTCATTTGGATGGTTAAAGACAACACCACACACTTGACCAGTTAATTTTAAAATTTCTCCCCTGCCATGTTGACCTTTTGTTTTAATTAATTGAATACCTTCAAAAACGGTATTTTCTTGCAAAACTTCGACATTGAAAAAGCCAGATTTTTTAACTTCATTGGCATCCTCTTCATTTTGAACAAACATTTTAAGATCTTTCGGTAGTACTTCTTTGGCGACTCCGTCAAAATGATCTAAATGTAAATGAGTTACGATTACAGCATCGACATGAATGAGTTTGTCAATGGATGTTGGTAATTCAACTAATGGGTTATTTTGATCCTGTCTTAAAGAGTTTGGATAAGGAGGATACACACCTCCGTTTGCCAAAAGTGGATCAATTAAAAACTTTTTCCCCGCATATTCGATTACTAAAGTGGCATTGCGGATTTGTTGAATTTTCATATTTATAACTCCTTTTCTTTAAATTACATTTAGTTTATACTATGTCCAAATAGTAATTACATAGCTAAAATCAAGTCTTTTAGTGATTTGACTTGAAAAATGAAAGGAGTTACTACATGTTAGATAGTACGGATTTACGTATACTAGATGAGCTTTCCAAGAACAGTCGTATTACGATGAAGGAATTGGGTGAGAAGGTTCATTTGACAGGGCAAGCGGCGTCATCGAGGGTGGCAAGGCTTGAAGATAATGGGGTTATCGAGAGCTATACAATCGATGTGAATCATATAAAATTAGGTATCAATGTCCATGCATTTATTAATATTTATACAAAAAGTCCGTACCATGAACCTTTTCTGTCATTTATAAAAACGCAGCAGCAATATATTGTTAATAACTTCAAAATCAGTGGAGATAGTTGTTATCTGCTTGAATGTAGATTCCCATCAAACGAAGTATTAGATCAGTTTTTAGTCGATTTAAATAAGCGTGCAAACTATAAATTGTCAATTGTCATTAGTAAATAGTGAAATGCCAGGCTCTCTCCATGGATTGCCTGGTATTTTTCATTTGTTTTCAATTTTCCACTTTTACATAAACGCTACCGAATAACTTCCCATCAATATAGGCATCCAGCTTCCACATACCGCCAATTGGGAAAGTCATATTAGTTGGAGAATGGTTATCCGCGCCACTGTTCGGTCCAAGTAACTTAGCATTTGAAACCAATTCCACTTCTTTACCTGTCAATTGGTGAGTTCCCTTGACGCGAAGGAAGTCTCCTGATTTAACGCTCTCTCCCCAAAAATGCCAGCCATATTTTCCTATTTGACTAGCCGCTATTTTTTCTTCTTTATTATGCGTAAATCCTAATAATTGCGGTTCACCAATGAAGCTTAAATTTTCAAATGTAAAATACTCGCTTTCTTGCCACTCAATTTCTTTTGCTAGAACTTCTCCACCAAGACTCAAGCTATTATCATGTAGCACTATGTCGTTGGATTCTTTATGTGAGCAACCTACTAATAGCAATCCACAAATTGTGACGAAACCCATAATCCTTTTCACGTTTATTTCCCCCTTTTATTATGTAACGATTATTTAACATTTTTTGTTACAAAATTTATCATTGTCATTTCCGTTATATTCTAAGTGTAATTGCACAATCTAAAGTGTAACTAAACAATAACGGAGGTAATAGTAATGAAAAAATTCTTATATATCGGCGCAATGGCAGCATTCCTACTAACTGCTTGTTCTTCTCATGACGAAGCTCCCGCTAGCGAACAAGCAGAAGCAAAAGAAAAAACCGTCAATGCTGAGACAAAAGAAAATCTTGAGAAAAGTTTTCTATATGAATCGGAAGATCCGTTTACAAAGTGATTGAAGAAGACAGATAACTAATTAAGGTTATCTGTTCTTTATTATGTACTTTCCATCACAGAAATCTTTTCGTTTAAAAACTTAAACGTTTTGGAGATTCTAAAATCAGTCTTATCATATGGAATTTGATTAATCATATGCGTATCTTATGCTTATGTTTCATGGCTGTTGCTAACTTTATAACTGTAATAATGCTTCATTAACTGCCCAGCTTTGATGTTCGTGGAATAAGCAATCAATTGCTTGCATTGGTTCCATCCATTTTAGGAAGTGGTCAACTTCAGTTGGTTCACTTATTTGTCTACCCTTATCGCATAAATAAAAATAACCTTCGCTAAGGTAATATTTATATTCATTTGTAGAATAAAAATATCTCCGGGCACACCCTATAAAATGACCTATCTCAATATCCATTCCCATTTCTTCAAGGGCTTCTCTTTTTAAACACTCTTCGTGAGTCTCATTTTTTTCTATTCCACCACCAGGGAGGAAAAATTTGCCATCATTTGTTTGAATAATCGCTATTTTTTCTTTCTGACTATTGAACATTAAACAATAAACAGCAGGTCTCCATATGTAGTCCTTGCCTTCTTTTTTCTCACCGAATGTGATAATATCCATAATTAATCCTCCCCTGATTCTTATTCGAACATTCCTTATTAAACTAAGTTGCTTCGATAGTTAAAGAAAAAAATCCTGCAAAAACAGGATTTTAAGCAAACTTTATTTCTTTAATTAAAAAACTGCTCCCCATTATTAAATGGAGGTGCAGCTCAATATGAATGTTCTTATTTCACCATCAATTCACGCTTAAATTGCTTTGATTTTTTTCTTTTTAACAACAAATGATATTGATGTCCCTTGATTTAGTTTACTTGTGATGCGAAGTCCTTCACCGTAATGTTGTTTTAAGCGAAGATCTGTATTTAGCAATCCAATTCCAGTAGAAGTTTTCGATTTTCTTTCAAGTAAACGTTCCATTGTAGCCTCATCCATTCCATTACCATCATCCGACACAGTAATCTCAATGTATGTGTCGTAATCTACAATGCGAATATGAATATTCCCGCCATTTTCACGAGGCAAAATACCATGTTTTAAAGCATTTTCAATTAATGGTTGGATGGTCAGTGATGGGATCATGACGTCTGTAGAAACTTCCAAATCCCATGTTGCATTGATCCGCTCTCCAAAACGTTCCTTATGAATATATAAATAGGATCGAACAAGATTTAACTCGTCCTCAATTGGAACAAGCTCATCAATATTTTGGAACTTAAATGATTCCCTTAAAAAATCACTAAGTGCTTCAAGTAACTTACTAGTACGTTCAATATCAATTTCACTTAATGTGATAATGGCATTTAATGTATTGAAAAGAAAATGCGGCTGTATTTGTGCTTGAAGCCAGGCTGCCTCCATTCGAAGCCTTTCTTGTGCGGATTGTTTAACATCAGTTAGTGCTTTTACTCTTGATCTTAGCTCTAAAGCGTCTACAGGCTTCGTGACGTAATCATTAGCACCAGATAAAAATCCATTATTAATGTCTTGAGTCTGACTTCTTGCCGTAAGAAGTAACACTGGAAGTTCTGTTATTGAAAATCGTTGGCGAATTGCACGTACTAATTCGTAGCCAGACATATTTGGCATCATCACGTCTGAAATGACCAAATCCCACTCTTGAGACATTAATATTTCAAGAGCTTTGCTACCACTTGTAACCGTTACTAAGTCGTATTTTTCTATTGAAAGTATTGTTTCGATAACTCTTAAGTTCACTGGATCATCATCGACGACCAAAACTCTAGGTCGATTTGCTTCAATGATTGAATGGTTTTTAGTTTGATCATCGAATGGATTTGTAGAAGTCTCTACTGTAGATTCTTCCATCGCACTTGATAGCAGAGCCTCATTTTCTGTAGCATTTTGCTCATCAGGTACGTTTGATATTGGTAAGGTGAAAGTAAATTCAGACCCTTTCCCTACAATTGAATTTGCTTGTAATGTTCCCCCATGCAGTTCAACTAATCGTTTACTAATATTAAGCCCTAGCCCAAATCCGCCTTCAATCATTGCCTTACTAAGGGTACCCTGCTCATAAGGTTCAAATATACGTTGAATGGTGTCCTCATCAATACCAATACCAGTATCTGAAATAACAATTTCTGCCATATTATTTTTTACATGACCTGATATTGTCACTTCACCTTCATTCGTGTATTTCACAGCATTATGAAGTAAATTGAAAACAATTTGAATAACCCTATTTTCATCAGCAACTACTTTCGGAAAATTTTCAGGGATTTGATTAATTAACTGAATCTGCTTTCCTTCCCTCATAACATAGAGCATATCTAACACACCCGATACAATTGGGTGAATCGAAAATGTTTTAAGGTTTAGTTTAGGATTATTTTCTTTTAAGCTCATAACATCTAGTAAATCATTTAACATTAGTGACATACGCCATCCGACAGATAGCACTGTTTCTAAATCCTTGACACTTTTGTCACTGAGCACACGATCTTCTCTTTCCAAAACAGCTTTAGAAATGTTAAGGATCCCATGGAGAGGATTTCGTAATTCATGAGACGTATTGGCAAGAAATTCATCCTTTAACTTATTTGTTTTTTGGAGCTTAATAGCAAGTTCTTTTGTATCCGAATGGACTTTAGCATATCCTTTAAACCATAAAATCGCCAAACAAGCTACTGTTATAATAATATCAAATGGATACATAATTACTTTGATTCCAAAAATAAGAAGAAGTCCATCCCAAATAAGATTATTACCAAATGCTAAAATGGCAAGAAGTAAAAAAATATTACTTTTAATCTCTTTAATAGATTCTCGCATTACCGTTAGGATCGTTATAACGATCGGGATTCCTAAAATCATAATGTAAATGCCTTGATTGATTACTATATAGCGAGTAGACAGCACGATTGTCAACAATGATGCTATACCACAGAAAATACTAAACAAATGAATGTATTTTCTCACATGTTGAGGTAACCAATGTTTAATGCATTGAAGCATTGAAAAGCCTATGCCGACCATAGAAAGATGAACTAATTTAAAGGCCCCGTCGTAACTAATCGGAAACCAATAAGATAATAATTTGTCATCGCTTCCTAATAGGAAATAAACCATACTGCTAATCGCTAACAGTGAAAAGTAAAGTAATCTTCTTTCTTCCATGTTTCCAACAAAAAATAAAATAATGGAATAGATAGCATGTAGTAAAAAAACAACTGCTACTAGTTGCTGCATATTTATCGACAATTGAGTTTCACGAGCTACTATATCTTCTTTCCCAAATTTAATGGAGCGAACAATTCCACCGTTGCGAGGGTCCTTAAAGTTTGAAGCCTGAACAATAATGTCGATTTCTTTGTGACCGGTCGCTTCAAAAGAAGCAGTATACGGAACATTCTTGGCAACGGTTTTTTCTGCACTTTCCCCTATTTGGCCTGATTTTGCCAACCGCCTACCATTTACATATATTTCTGAGGAACTTCGAATACTTGGAACTCGAATACTGTAAGTTATATTGTCTTCTGGATTAACGAGTAATTTTAAGCGATAAGTACCGTAACCATAAGGTGTCATCTCTCCCTTTTGTAAAGATGAACTCCACCCTTTAGGAACCTGTATGTATTTAGCATGATCCTTCTTGGATGCTAATTGCTGTTCTTCACTAACCAACCAATTATAAGGATAAAATTCCCACTCTCCATCAAGTGTAACAGCATGACCGTCATTAAAATTCCAATTTCTTAAATCCATTTGACCTTTTACAGCATGTGGTTGATCTGTATTATTAAATACTGACAGCCATAAAATTCGTGAGCCTGTTAGAAAGATAATAAACAAGCTAATGATGAGAGCAATTTTTCTCTTTTTCATTAAAAATAATTGTCAAAAGGTAGTTTGTGATTTTCTGTTATAACACAAGCTCCCTTAGGCAAAACCTCACCTCCTACGATATATTATCCTATCAGAGTTACCATTACTTTTAAATCTATTTTTTAAACTAAAATCCAAATTTTACAATGTATTAATATTGACCTTTTATATAACAGAAAGAAGGTCTTTTTGATATCGGGTATTTGGACACCCGCTGAAAGCAATTAAATGATTCTAGGCTGCACAACATGCTTGAATGTAACAGCTTTCACTGTCATACAGAGTGCCATCCAAATCAAATAAAATTGTTTATCCATATTTCAAATTACAATAGCTTTAACTGTTTCAGAGCATATTCTGTTGTCATTGTAATGTTTTCAGGTATTTCGTCTATTGAGAACCAATGTACTTTCTCTAAAGCATGCGGCTCTCTATTTCGTACTTCCCCATTCGTAATACGAGCAGCGAAAGTAGGTGCAACATAATGAATATCTTCTGTTTGAATAATATGGTTGGTCACACATACTAGTCCTGTTATGTCGATGTCCACTCCAAGCTCTTCTTTAATTTCTCGTATAATCGCGTTTTCTATTGTTTCCATATAGTCAACCTTGCCACCAGGTAAACTCCAACAACCTGCTTCAGGTGCTTTTTTACGTAAAACAAGTAAAATTTCATTAGCTTTATTTTGGATAACTGCCCCCACGCCAACCTTTGGTAATTTTCCTTTTTCCATTACTCTTTTCCTCCTCTATTAAAATTAACCTCTATCAAAAGCTATTAGCGAATAGTTATTTTATATTATTTCTCCCTAATTTTGGGTCACTTTTTTTTACAAATGTCTTTTTATCTTAATTGCAAATTTATTTATTAAACTTAGATGATTACCTTCTCTCCTTTTTACAACGTTACGTATTATAGATTGTAGAAAGAAGGAAAATAATATGAGCTATTCAGGTAATGGTTACGGCACAGGGTCAGCTTTTGCCCTAAATGTAGTACTATTTATTCTTTTAATTATTGTCGGTGCTACTTTCATTAAATACTAAAAATCCCACTACCAACTTCTCTATTGCTCATATTTCACTTGAGAAATACTAACTTACCCCTATACCTTCTATTACTAAGGGTCACTTTCCTCCGGTGAGCCTTTTTATTTTTCCTTTTATAAATTTGTACGACTAACGACAAAACCATGTTAATTTTGTTTATTGAAACGGCTAAAACACACAATTCACTTAGTTTAGAAATATAACCCCTTACCAACTGGCTGAACAGTTTCTAGTACAATATCAACCATTTTTTCATTAACTAGGGTCCTTATGATCCAAGCTACTAAATCTTGCGCAGCATAACACCCTGCAGCAGTCGAAATATTTCCTTCGTTGACGAAACTTTGTTCAATTACATTTACATCAAATTCTTTAAGCTGCTCTACTACAGATGGATATGTTGTAGCTTTTTTACCAGTTAATAAATGTTTTGCTCCTAGTAGTAACGCACCTGAACACATAGATCCTATTAATTGTCTTTCTGGATCTAAATGAATTTTATTAAGATATTCTTGATTTTTATATAAATCTTGAACACCCTTTCCGCTTGCAAATATTACAGCGTCAGCAGATGGGATATCAGCTAGGTTACCTGTCATCGGTATTCGTAAGCCCGACATCGATACATGTGTTTCTTCTGTCCCCAATAGTTGGACATCCCAATCTGAAATACTACCAATTAACCGTACACGATTTAATAAATCCCATGGTAAAAAAACATCTATATCTGTGAAATTATCGAAACAAACAATTGCAATTTTCATTTCCCTGCCCCCATTGTTTTAATCTCTTAGCATTTCTATTATAACAATAAGGAGGAATAATATGGGTATTTAACAATGGGAATCTCTTTTATTTCATCGTTTTAACGATAAAAACCAAGACAGTAATTAAACAATCTTGGTCTTGGCCTTTTATGATGTTTTTTACTTAATTAAAGAAAAAATATTAGTATCATAAGGAACACCATTTTGGTGCATATAATTTTTTAATATCCCTTCTTTTTCAAAGCCTAACTTTGTTAATAGCTTGTTTGAAGCTTCATTTTCAGTAAAAACAATCGCTCCAATACGCATTAAATCCATCTCTTGAAAGCCAAATGTTATTACTCTATTAACAGCTTCCTTTGCATACCCTTTTCCCCAGCTCTCAGGAAAAAGTGCATAGCTGATGTCAGCTCTTTTATGCTCAGTGGACCACTCTTGAAAACCAATCGTACCGATAATACCTTCTTGTCCTTTTAATGCAATTCCCCATTTAATACCACGTTTTTCATCATAATTCTTTGAAAAATTTTTAATTATTTGTTTAACCTGCTCTAAACTTGTTAATGGATTTTGTCCATAATGGCGTAAAACTTCAGCATTTGAAAAGCAATTTAAAACATCTTGGGCGTCATGTTCAGTAAGTTCTCTCAACACTAATCGTTCAGTATCTAAAATAGGAAACATCTTCTTCACTCCATTTCCAAATAAGGTATATGTTAGATTCTATATAAAAAAAGTGAGAGTTGCATTATTTATTTTTCAAGTAACTTCATTTAATAAATTTCGATATTGCCATCATGGCTAAGAAAGCATTTCCTTATCAATTTTATAGGGTTAAATCCCCATTCATAAGGTAATTGGCCCTGAGCTCCTTATTCAGTACAACATAGTATAAAGATAAAAAGGAAAAATCATGTATTTGCATTAATGTTGTTGTAATAGTAATTTATCAACAAGTAGAACATGCGTAGTTTCGGAATATTAATGGCTTAAGATATAAATTATCAGTCTTTGATTACGACGCTTGCTTACAAGGGCCAAGATGAGGGATCCACCTTTGGAAGTTTATATCAAAATGTTCAACAAGAAAATGATGTCTATGTAAAATGGATACGTTTTATGTAAATCACGCTTTGTAAGATGGATTGTCGCCATTAATACCTTCATCACAGTGCCCTCAGCAATATAATAAAAGTGAATGTGATATAAAGGTTGTGGCGAAATGCACCAGCTTTTTATAAAATAATACAACCTTTTCTTTCTACAACTTATTTGCTTTAAATTTTAGAAAGGAGGAAATTATTTTGAGTTATTCAGGTTATGGATCAGGCACGAATTTTGCCTTTGCTATTGTTTTATTCGTTCTTTTGATTATTGCCGGTCTTGGCTTGTTTTTTTTATTAAGAACTTTAATATGGAGCGGTGTATAGTAATTTCCAAATACTCAAGATATAGTACTAATACTTATATACCTGTTTTTAATGAGAAATATAATAGTTTTCATAAAGCATTTTAATGGGCTATCAGATCATAGACGCTATGATTGGCTCCACGCTAGGACTTGCGTGTATTAACGGAAGTCCTTTTTTCATGTTTTCACATACTAATATTCACTTTTAAATTGGAAGTATGTTTCTTACTTTCCCCTGAAATCACCCTAACCATTTAAGAATAGTCAAAGTTATTCATAAGGACTTAGTCATACTCTCATTAAATATTTAATTTCATTTTTCTACTAACGCTTTTCATCTCAAAATGTTCATAAAAATCAATCGCTTTCGTATTAAATTCCCAAACATTTAACTCGACTGAATCAACTTTCTTGACTTTAGCCCAAGTTATACAAGCATTAAATAACATTTTTCCTATTCCTTTTCTTTGTAAGTTTGCTTTTACACCAAAATCGTGGATGTAAGCATATTTCCTTTGAACAAGAGACTCGAAAGGTGGAGAAGCTTCAACACTTATGACTGCGAAACCGAATACAAATTCATCTTCCTTCGCAATTAGAATGTCGCTCTCTTCGTTGACAATTAATTCTTTATAATAGGATTCGGGCATTACAGACTCAACACTTTTAAAAATCGTTGGTTCCTCCATCACATGCTCTTCATGTCCTTCTTTTACAATCTCATTCACTGCGAAATAATCTTCCTCCGTTGCGATATAAACCTCAATTGTCATCATTTAAACCTCCTCTTTTCAATATACTTTATTATAACCAGGGGATTCCTTCCTTTTATAGATAAACTAGAAATTGTGGTGTTATCCTATATCCTAGTTTTGCATCACCATTCAAGTACCTTATTATTCATGAATAAAGTGTTCAAAAGAATATTACTATTTGGAGGTAGAATTATGAATCCTATATTAAATCAGGTCGGAACAATTTTTATTCCTGTTAGTAATATTAAAAAATCTCGTAATTGGTATTGTGACATATTAAGGTTACTAGCCGATGGTGAGATATTATTTGGTCATTTATATATAGTACCTATGAATGGAACGGGAATTGTATTAGATAGCAAGATTTATTCAGCGGAAAATATATTCAAAACCCCGCCTTTTCATTTTAATACTACCAATATCGAACAAGCATATGAGTATATGAAGAGTAAAAATGTCGAATTAACAACAGAAATTGAGCATCACAAGTGGTTTAATTTTAAAGATCCTGATGGGAATCATTTAATGGTTTGCAAATGTTAAATTATCAATTATACCTCGGCATAATTGCGTAGGGATATAAAAAAATAGGTTTTTGAAATATTAATTTGTAGGAAGTCTCGGAATCGATAAGGAGGCGCAAAGCCGAATCCGGACTTTTCGTGTGGATATGCTTAAGTTATTTCACCCTATTCTTTTATAAAAATTAATCAATTTATCTTTCCGATTATTATTTTCCTATACATTCCATTTAGCATTATAGGTGTATCTTCTTCTACTACTATATTTTCAGGTGATAATTCTTCAAAGCTCCGACCAATATCTGTTCCTAATATGCTTACAATGGGTCTTAGCAACATTTTAGGTAAGGACAGTTTTTGGTTTTTAGGGACAAATTTATCAAAAACGATTATTTTCCCTTCTTGCTTTAAAACTCTTGTCATCTCTTGAAAACATTTAGTTGCATCAGGTACTACCGAAAGGATTAAACTCGCTACGACATAGTCAAACGATTCATTTTCAAATTCCATATTTTGAGCATCCATTTCCAAGAATGTAATTGTGGAATTCCCAAACTTTGCTTTTGCTTTTCCGAGCATATCAGGTGAATAATCAATAGCCGTTATATTTAGGTTAGCATGATGTATTAACTCTAAATCAGCTCCTGTTCCTACACCGACAAACAGGATCTTTTGTTGATTATTGAATGGTATGGATTGAAATATTTGTTTTCGAGCATTCAAAAAAATTCCCGAATTAAAGAACTCGTCGTAAATTGGAGAACCAATCTTATATGTAAATTTATTCCAAGAATTATTCAAACCTCTTCACTCCCACTTCAATATTAAATCCCCCTCTTATATCAATAATACATCACACCATTTTTCTTTTGTATAAAATTACCTATTAATATTAAAAAACCGAATACTCATTATCAATAAAATATTGAGTACCGGTCATTTGTTTATATTGTTGTCAAAAACATTAATTTAATCTACACACCACCTAATGATAAGTCCTGCGTGTGTAAGACCTCCACCGAACCCATAGATTAATAAATTATCCCCATTATTTAATTTCCCTTCATTTATGCCTAACTGTAAGGCCAACGGAATAGAAACGGATGATGTATTTCCCATATACTCAACACTAGTTAATGTTTTCTCTAGGCTAATACCTGATTTTTCACAAATGGATTCTATCATTCTTAAATTAGCACTATGAGGCACAAACCAATCTATATCATGTAATTGCATTTGTGCTTGCTGTAGTAATTTCTCTATACCTATAGGAAGTGTACGCGATGCCCATTTATATACTTCTCGTCCATTCTGCATTATTTTTCCTGACGTATTCAAGGGCGAACCGTGCATAGTAGTTGATAAATTAGTTAAGTATAAATGCTTACCTCCAGCACCATTTGTACCTATATGGCTAGCGATAAAGCTTGGCATTTCTTCATCCTTTTCTATTAAAACTGCTGCAGCTCCATCTCCAAATAAGATACATGTCGTTCGATCTGTATAGTCCGTCACTTTAGATAACGCTTCTGTCGTTATAAATAAAATTTTACGATGGAGTCCTGATGTAATTAACCCGTTCGCTACATGTAATCCATATGTAAATCCAGCACAAGCAGCGTGAAGGTCTAATGCACCTACATCTTTCATTTGAAAGTGTTCTTGGATTTGGCAAGCTACACTTGGAAAAGCATAATCAGGTGTAGTTGTTGCAACGAGAATTAAATCTATATCTGAAAGATCCTTTTGATATTGTTCAACCAAATTCTCTATAGCTTTAAAGGCTAATGTAGACGCAAATTCATTCTCACTTGTTATTCTTCGCTCCTTCATGCCTGTTCTTTGTACAATCCAAGCATCGTTCGTCTCTACTATCTTTTCTAAATCATCATTTGTTAGTCTATTTTCGGGAACATAGGTACCTATTGCTGTTATTCTTGCTTTTGATTGAATGTTAATCATTCAATAACTCACTCCTTTTTCATATTCAAGTACTATTACTTAACAATACAAAATTAAGGTATTTCAAAACTTTGTAATTCCTTTAATATGTATTAATTTTCTTCATAAGAAATAACTTAGACAAAATAAATTATATCACCTTGTTTTAGTAACTGGTACTAATTATACGGAAAATAAAAAATATATTCAACTTTAACACCAAAATAAAAGGCATCAAGAAATTTTATATAAGGGTATTGAAGCAAACATACCAATTAACGCTATGAGTTAAGCACCTTCTATAACATATCAACAGGAAATGATTGATAAATGGAGATAGAAGTTTTAAAAGTACCAATGGATAACAATAGGATTCTTAATACGCTTCCTATTCGAAACGGGTATACGTATTGGAGAAGCTCGGACCATTTGTAATCTCAATGTTAAATAATATGGTAAACGGTGTTGAATACTTCCATTCCAACGAATTTTCTATAATGGCACTTCCCTCATACCAAGATATAAATGTTGAAACAGCTAAAATAAAACTTCCAATTTTAAGTTGCTATATATACTTAAACAACTTTTCCCTCCTTATAAATCCTATTTTTTCGGTTTTTAATTAGAATAGCTTTCTTTTACAAATCCGCACCTTTAGGGAAAGAGGGGGACTGATTGATACCAGTACCACCCTATTCATATTAAAAATTCACTTTAAATCCATTAACCATAATGGATTTAATTTGGTCGAGCTTTAATGGTTCCTCTGACAGTAACTTCAGTTTCACTTGATTTTCATCAGAAAAGGAAACTAAACTTTTTAATTCCTTATGACTTCCGTCTTTTTTAACAATTGTAGCCGTTAATTCTTCAGTTTCTGTCGCATCGCCTTCCCCTATAATCGTTAAACCAAGTGGAGAAACCTTCAGCTCTTTCGCTTTCCAGTCACCAAAGTCCATAACAAATGGCACTGACTGCCCTCTCATCTCTTCGAGTTTGAAGGTTGCTTCCCAATCTCCCTCCACATATTGACCAGCTGTATAAATCTTTGCCTGCAACTCATACTCAGCTATATTGATATCCTTCACATCAAATATATATTCCTCATAATTATACGCATAAATTGGTTTTCCTTGTTCATCTCTCCCGTAGGAATAACCCACTATAGGAAGAATCTTATGACCTGCTTGATTCACTAAATAAAATTCTCCGTGTTCAATCGCATTATTGGCAGGCCACTCTGTTTGTACATATAGTTTGTCATTATGAAGCCCTATATTTCTAATTCGCATTCTGTCATATAGTTGTGTTTGAATATTCAATTTACCTGCTGGTAGTACATATACATCTCCTTCAAGAAGTGCTCCTTCTCCACCACTTCCACGAATTGTATCATCTGGCAAGAGCTCTGTTTGTTGTTCTTTTACATCTTGTAAATCCAGTGGGAATGTTACATCCTCTAACACTGATTTATCACTTAAAAAAGAACGGATTTTCAACTTAAAGTTATCGGTGCTACTCCCATTAAATGACATAAATCGAACTAAGGCTGTTTTCGTTGTAGCATCAAAACCAATTCTTTCAACAGTAAAAGACCGCCCTTTTGACATGAAATAATCATAAATATCCAATGTTTCATCAATACGGTTTCCTTCAAGATCCTGCATTGTCACATACACGACAGCCATATCTTCATCCTGCATGGCTGAAACAATTTCCATTTTTATTCCATCTTGTTCAACAATACTTTCTATTGGTTCAAGTAATGCCGCTATATCAGGGCTAATATGCCACAGTAAATTTTTCACATTGTCATTCATTGCAGCACCAACCGTAATAGAGCTAGCTAAAAATACGGTAGCCACTGATGGAATGAGCCATGTTTTCTTCCTTTTTTTCTTTACTTGGCTAACGCCCATTCTCGCTCTTATGTGTAAATCTTTCGGCAATGGAATCGACTCCACTGATTCTTTTAACTTATCCATAAAAATCTGCCTCCTCTACTTGAACACGTAATTTTTTCAATGCACGATACAGGATTGACTTTACTGTTCCTAATGGGATTTGGAGCGTGTCAGCAATTTCTTGAAAAGTATAGCCCTCGTAATATTTCAGTATTACAATCCCTTTTTCATCGCTTGTCAATTCCTCTAATATCTGCCTTAGCAAGACTTTAACGGTAGGGTCAACCTGTTCAAACTGTATACTGTCTATGTATTCATTTTGTACAGGCACAATCTTTTCTAGCTTTTTCAAACGATTCAGTGAACTACTAATGGCAATCTTAATTAGCCATGTTTTAATGTAAGCAGGTTCTTTTAAGTTTTCAATTTTATCGAACGCTTTATAAGCAGTTTCTTGTACAATATCTAAAGCCTCCTCTTCATTCTTCAAATAAATAAATGCCATTCGATATATATCTGCTTCATACATCTGAAAAAGTTTTAAAAAGGCTTTTTCATTTCCTTTTTGAGCTCTTTTAATTAAACGAATAATGTAACTCACTCCCTTCTATACATTAGACAATTTAGTTCATGATTTAGCTTAAATAATTTACATTTTCTCGCAAAAAAAGTAGGAAGAATATTCTCCCTACGATTTCATTTATATTAATCCAATTAATTTTTAATAAAATCTTATTTCGAAGTACTGCCTCTATTCTCTAAAACGGTAAAAGGAATATAAGTAATCCATTTAGATTAGTAAAAACTCATTTCTGCTTATTAAAGAAAACCGCACCGTTAGCACAAGAAGCGACCGCTCTAATTTGAACAATCGCACCTCGTTAGTGGAATAAGAAACTTAGGATAGGAGGTGATAACAATAATAATAGTGCAATTGAAATCAGCAATTTTGTCAATGTTTTTGAGAGTTTGTCTTTTACATCTCCTTTATACCATCCACCAAATTGCAGTTTATTTCGATATAAAGATTATCATCATAATTCCATAAGTATTCGAATATTTCATCCCTAATTTTTGGTAGATATAAACAATAATCTTGCCTGAAATCAAATAAAAGATTATGAGTAAAAAAACATTCTTATGAACTCCAATAGTACCCTCATTACATTCACTCTCCAAGCTTTTATTTAATATTTATTTTACCACATATATCCACATTGTTATTTAACTATCACAAGATAAAACAACAATCGTTAACAGAATCATAAAAAATAGACCAAACATATTATATATATAAAATATGCTTGATCTATTTATTTACATACGTTTGAAGGTTGTCACCCTAAGATAAGAGCTTCTTGATACCTTTTTTAACACAGCTTTTCTTATCCACGACCAGCTTGGAATTCAGGATATAAAGTCATTCCACCATCCGCAAATAGAGTAATCCCTGTTACATAGCTAGCCTGTGATGAAGCAAGCCACACCGCGACTGCGGCAATTTCTTCTGGTTTGCCGATATACCCCATCGGAACCATACTTTCCACATCTGCACGTTTTGCTGGATCTGCAAATTTTTCAGCATTTATAGGCGTATTAATTGCTCCAGGTCCGATGTTATTAACACGAATTCCCTTAGGAGCATATTCTAACGCTAAAGTTTCAGTCATTAATTTAATGCCCCCTTTACTAGCGGCATAATGCACGAACAAAGGCCAAGGAATTTTCTCATGAACACTGGACATATTGATGACAGTACCTTTAATATCGTTCTCCACGAAGTATTTAATCGCTTCTCGACTTCCTAAAAACGCACCTGTTAAATTTGTATTGATGACTCTATTCCAATCACTTAACGGCATTTCATGAGAAGCTACTGGATTTTCTATACCTGCATTATTTATCATGACATCGAGAGTCCCAAACTCTTTTACAGCGGTCTTAATGAGATTTATAACATCTTCTTCAACTGTAACATCACCTTGTACAGCAATGGCCTCCCCACCGGCTTTTTTAACCTCATCAACGACAGCATTTACATCCGCTTCATTTGAACGGTAATTAATAACTACCTTCGCTTTTTCTGAAGCGAAACGAATGCCCATTGCTTTACCTAGTCCCGTTGCAGCACCTGTAATCACTACAACTTTTCCTTCTAAATCTGGATACATACAAGGCCCTCCTTTTTATCTTTTCGCAATCCCTAACATAATTCCAGCAGCAACGATAAAAACAATTCCAATGATAATTGCAATGAATTGCTTTTTTGTTTTTTTCTCTCCTAATATAAAAATTCCGCCTAAAGTAGCGATGACGATCCCCATTTGGGAAAGAGAAAAACTTGTTGCGACTCCTACACGTGGCTGAGAAATAAATAAAAACATGTTTCCGGCAGCCCAGATTAAACCTGGGATAATATTACGAAATGCATATTTGTTAAATGGTTTATGCTTGAATGTTAATAAAACTCCACCTATTACCATCCCAATTGCTTGTGGTAATAAAGCAGACCATCCACTTACATTAAATAAGCGTACTACCACCACATATACTAAGTATCCAAAGGTTGAAATAAGTAAAATTAAAATTCCTTTTTTCAAATTGCTTCCGTGTTCTTCTTTTTTCTCTTCTGGATTTGGAAGAGATGTTAGAATGATACCAGCAATGATACTAATAAGTGCAAGAATCCCTAATATAACCGACATCTTTGTGGACCATTCATGAAACACAATGACTCCAAATAATGTTGTCGATACTAATTGTAGCCCTGTCGAAATGGGCATTGTTTTGGAAACACCTATTAAATCAATACTTTTCAATTGGTTTACTTGTCCTAATGCCCAAAAAAGACCTGATACAATTCCGACTCCAATCACTATAGGCGATAACTCAGGCTTTACGAAGAAATAAACACCTATAGAGAAAATAAGTGCACCAAATGTTGTCCCAAGTACTTGACTATAGGGTCCACCACCGAGTTTAACGTTAAATAATACAATACTTCCCCAAAAGAGAGCTGGTAATAATGCTAGGATGATGTCCATTTCTTTAAACTTCTCACCTCTCTAAATACTTATTTGATTCTGATAACTTTCAGTCGATAAAAAACATGCATAATACTTTTTTATGATGCACTAAGAGAAACTTTTCATACATTTAATTTTAATCACTAATTTGTTATGTAAAACTTCCATTTTCGTAACGCAAAATAACCAAGACGGCAATTATGCTATCTTGGTTCTCAATATTTTCAAACATTTATTGCATTGGATTTTTTAACATTTATAATTTTTATTCATTACTAAGGCAATCAACTCTACAATAGTAGTTATCCCATCATAATATAAATTAAGCTATTATTTAGCTTACACCGCCTTGAATTGTTACTGAGGGTCACTTCTATATGGTGGCCCTTTTTTATTTCTCAAATTATTTTTCGGGTTTCTAATTACAAAAGAACTTTTTGTTGGATAAATACCTCCACTATTTTCTATAAAAGTACATATTATAGATGTAGAAAGGAGGAATTCTTTATGGGATGCTTCGGAAACTATGGCAATTACAACAATTGTTGCTACGGAGGTTATAGCTATGGAGGTGGCAATAACGGTTCAACATTTGTTCTAATTGTTGTTCTGTTCATTCTTTTAATTATTGTCGGCGCTACTTTCATAAATTAATCTTCATAAGTAAAATTCTTTGGAGCTATTTGAAAATAATAAACTGGGTAGAAATTTTTTGCCTTACACCAGTTCATTTAAGGTCACTTCCACAGAGTGACCTTTTTTAAGTAATTAGATAATACGCCGCCCTTTAGAATATGACTTTGCCGCATAATCCAACCTGTTTTAAAAAAACTAGTACCAACAATTATTCATTCTTTACATCCTATAGTTTTTATCCATAAGTATTGTCGGCACTAGCTTCATGCTATCCATAAATAATACTCAATACCACGCTTTGATGCTCATTTATAGGAAAAGATTAAAAGTTAAGGATCATTTTCCTCCGATGATCCTTTCTCAATTGTAAATTTATTTAGTCACCTTTTTTACTCTTTTGTAGGTAGTGCACGCTATTTGTACTTAGCTAAAATAAGACCGACTCTTTCTTTTTTATAGGTATATTAGTAATAGCGTGGGTTCGTATGTTGGTGATGGTGGTGGTGGTGCGGATGGCGATGATGTGTTGGATATGTTGTATGTGTTGGGTAGTAATGCATCGGGTAGTAAGGATGGGTTGGATAGTGGTGAGTCGGATAATAATGGGTTGGAGCAGTTACCGGGTAATATGGATGTCTCCCACCATGTTGTCCTCCATAAGCATCATGCCCGTAATCGTATCGCATAATTTTTCCTCCTTTCGATTTCGATATAGGTTATGCTATAAAAGGATGAACAGTCTACGCAAAAGCCTATACGCTAGTCAAATGCCTCCTCTTCACACCTACAAACAAAAGAACAATTACCATTCCAACTAATTATTCAACTTTAATTACCTATAAATTGAGCTGGTTTTTTATCTAGTTATCTTCTGTATTCTGAAAATGGACTTGTAGAGTTAATAAAAGAAAAAAGTTACAGCTCGCTTTAGTCGACACATGAATAGACCCCTTAATTTTCAGGGTCAAGCAATAAATAGGTTGTTTATATAACAATCCAATAGCCGCAATTCAAACTACTTTCACAGAGATTCCTCTAGCATGAGTTAATATTTAGATTAGTTCCAACCCTCTTAGTTCGTTTCAGTAACAACAGGACCCATTTATAGATATATTTTCCACACCTTCTGAATTACCACCTAATCTATGTTATAATTTAAATGTACATAGAAGTATAAATTAATAAAAACCACTAATAAGGAGCGATATACATGGTAGATAAAAAATGTAAAAAATGTGGGAATACTCAATTTACAGAAGCTACAGACTATATGCCTATTAAACCAAGTAAAGATTCATTTAGGGGCGCAAACAAGATTTATACATTTTGCTTAGATTGCGGTGAAGTTGATTCAATCCGTATAGAAAATACAACTATTTTTAAAAAAATTAATGGTACTGACCAACTTATGAAAAAATAAGCTATCCTATATTTTAACTAAATACGCTATTTAATATTGGCTGTTTTCTCAAAGATTGTTGCTGTTAAAACAAAAAGGCAGATTTAATCTACAAAACGTGTAGATTAAATCTGCCTTTTTGTATTGATGAATCGAAAAATTAAACTAAAGCACCCTAGTTGAAGATGGTTTAACTCTCTTCAACGTTTATAACTAGTTCCCCAAATAATTTATAATTAAAATATATTTCTAATTTCCATAATCCACTTGTAGGGAACACCATATTCGATGGGATATGGGAATCTGCACCGTTATTAGGGCTAATGGAAGTATTGGAATATTGCCATACTGTATCATTGCCAGATACCAACACGGGATGTTCTTTCCCTTCTTTGTCAGTTCCAACTACTTTAAAATCACCACTGATACTATCTTTGTCTCCCCAAAAATGCCACATATACTTATTTGTTTTATTAGCGATAATTGGGACTTCTACTGCCTCACCTTTTTTACCCAATCCAGCTAAAAAACCAACTTTCCCTTCTTCACCAATCAATAAATACTCACCTTCTGTCCCATCACCAAAAGTAACGGGCAATGAAAAAGTAGAACTTACCTCACGAGTTTCTTTCTTATCAATATTGTTACAACCGACAAGTGTCATTAAGAATAGCATAGAAATCAACATAATCATTTTGTTCCTCATATTGCTCCCCCTTATCAACTAGACATTACTGTTAATAAACCTGAGATAAACGATATTCTATATTACTTCAACATTTTTACAAATACCCCTTCTTATTCAACCAACCTGCTCCGTTAGTTGAAAAACAGTACACCACTTAATCCATTTAAAAAGCTTATCTTTTCTTAATGCTCCTACTGTGAAATAGTTAGATTTTTGACAAGCTGAAATAAGCATTTGTTCTACCCGATTTTCAAATGCCAAGTTTTTATGTAACTCAAGCCAAAGATACCAGTAGAGGTAACTATCCAAATAATACGTACCAGCGCCTTGAAATCGTTCCATCCATCCTTTCAAACGGCGATGGAAGTTATTAACGTGTTGTATGTGGAATATCCCTTTTTTTACTCGTTGATATTGATTAAGATTAATTGTTTCGTGTTGAAGATTTTTTGCTGCTGCAAATTTTTTATAGTTGGTAGCTGTATCCGTGCATAACAAAGAAGAATGAG
>NZ_JBLLLQ010000047.1:0-27514 GCF_047737915.1 Lysinibacillus sp. NPDC056185 | reverse complement strand
ACAATATATATCCCATGCTGGTGAAAATCCAACATTCTCTTCTTATTTCATCATGCAGCCCGATGAACAATTAGGAGTAGCCGTATTATCCAATATGAACTCGAGCTATACAACTGCGATAGGGCAAGGTGTGATAGATTTATGGGAAGGAAAAACGGTAAATACTATTCATTCTGACATCTATCAGAATTTGGATAAAATTATTTCACTTATATGTGTTATTGTTGTAGGCTTGGGGATGTTTTTAAGTATTCTATTGCTTACAACCTTAAGGGAAATTGTTAAAAAACAACGAATTAGAGTATCTTTAAATATAAAAAGAACTTTTTTATTAATCTTTCATTCTTTAAGTGTTGCAATAATTTTTGCACTTATCATTATGTTCCCGAAACTATTACCAGAGGAATCCAATTGGGAGTTTATTAAAGTATGGGGTCCAACCTCAATCACTGTGTTATTTTATAGTGTTATAGTGTCAGGTGTGATTTATTGTTTATTGAGATTAGTGAAGATATTAACCATAAAGGAAAAAGAAATAAAAATGTAAAGATTTGATTATTTTATGAAATGCATGGTAATATGAAAATAACTTTAGGTGAAAGGGGAGAATCCAAATGAAAAAAAGATCATTACGTTTTTTAAGTATGGGTATTGGGTTCTCAACTGCTGTTTTTTTCTAAAATTAAGTTTATAGGGACGAGTCTGCCCTTTTTTAGAAAAATAAATAAAAACCTAGAGGAGATTAACCATGAAAAATGAAATAACACGTAAAAATCCAATCCAAGTACCTAGCCCTGTTGGCAATTACAGCCATCTTACAATAATTCCTAAGGATGCAACAATATACGCATTATCTGGACAAATTGGAGTTGGGGTAAAAGGTGAATTGCCATCATCACTAACAGAGCAGGTTAAGAATACATTAAAAAATATTCAATTAATATTGCAGGCAGAGGGACTTAACGCAGACAATGTGGTGAAAGCCAATATTTGGGCAACTGAAGAAATAGATTGGGATGATTTCTATCAAGAGTGGGAAACGATGTTTGGAAATCCTTATCCTTCTATGACGATAGCTTATATTACTGCTTTAGGACTCCCTGATATTAAATTGGAAATAGATATTTGGGCTGCTAAATAAGCTGAGTAACCGACAAAATCTTAAATGATCTTGTCGGTTTTTTTATAAAGCAAATTTTAGGGTATATGATAAGAAAAAAATGGTCACTTTTCCTAAGCGGAAAGTGACCAAAAATTAAAGATTTAATGATGGGGGTGTGTTTCTTGCTCAAGGTATGAGCAAGCTGGAAGCGAATTGAGTACACTACTATTTTATGAAGGAAAAAAGCTTTTTGTTAGGTATTTGTCATTTTTAAGTTTTTTGGGTTAGGAGCGTTCCTTAGAATTAGTAGAAGCTTTAAGCAATGAAGGTATAGTCCAATAAGTACCCATGCGCCACAACCATTCTAATGGTCCAAATTTAAAGAATTGCAGCCAAATCTTGCTAAACAGTAATTGGAAAATGTAAATACCGATGCAAATCCAAAGAGATTGGATAAAACGAATATTGCCAATAAGGTCAAAGGCATTGCCAATTAGTAAGATTAGCGCTGTTTGCCCTAAATAATTTGTTAATGCCATTCGTCCATAGTCTTTTAATGGTGAAAGCAAGGCCTGGCATAAATGATGTTTGAGTAATAACATTAATAAACCTACATAAAATGCAGATACAAATGGGCTAAATTGAAGCCCGATTAATGAAAATTTTTCAATGTTTGTCACATGTTCTGTAAATTCATCTTTTGTCATATTGTTAACGTTCGCCATTGCCTCTGGGACATAATGCCATTGATACAGCAAGCCCACTATGCTAATAAAGAACATTATCACTGTAAAGATAAATATGTTTTTACGATTGTCATGGATCTTTTCGAAAATTTGATACTGCCCAGCAGCTAATCCTAGTAAAATAAGTGGAAACGGCATAGCAATTTTGATGCCATAATAAGCAGTTACCGCTAATAGTATAAGTCCTATAGTTACGTTTATTTCTTTACGAACTTTGTAAAATGGTAAAGCAATTAGCCCGAAAATTGCATAGACGGTTAATGCTTCTCCAGGTTGGAAATAAAAATGTACAAGCCCGATTAACAATAAAATAATCATTCTTCTAATAAATAAAAGATAGGCGTTATTATTTTTAGCCATTGCACGGGAAATAAAAATATAAAAGCCTACACCGAATAAAAATGAAAAAATCGAGAAAAACTTACCTTCCACAAATAATATTAAAAATCTATTGTATGCAATATCTATAGATGTGTCCGGTGTATTTATCCATAATAATGCCGGAATATTTACTAAAATAATTCCTAATAAAGCAAATCCTCTTAAATAATCTAGTGTATCAATTCGTTTGTTTAATTCAATTGGTTGCATGTTATCTCCTCCTCACTTACAAAGTATAAGAAAATTGTCTATAAAGTAGTAACGATGAATGTTACGCCAATCTTACAAAATCGTCATATAACATTATTCATTTTCTGGATACATAGATAAAATATCTTTTGCCTGCTGTCGTAAAATATTGATTAATTCATTCGGTTCTACAATTTGAGCATGCATACCAAGCCGATAGAAGAGGGGGCTAGTAAAATTTAGTTCACCTTTGTCTATAATGGAATCAATATAACCTGTGCCATCTTCTTTTATGACGACTAAGTCTTCAAGGCTAGGTTCACTTCTGCATTGTCGTACACCTTCCCTTGATAATAGTACATGTAAACGAATGGGTTGTTTAATCTCATATGTGTTGCCAAACCACTCCGCCAAATTTAATAATTCTTCATTGTTTACTTCGCTTCCTACGATGGAAAGAATACGATCTACACGAAACAATAATATTTTTTGTTTTGTGAAATCAAAGGCAGGCATATACCACAACCCATCATGTGCATAAACACCAATAGGATGAATATGTTTCGTTGTTGTACCTGATTTGGATTCATATTGAATATGTAGATTTTTGTTTTCAATAGCTACCTCTAAAACAGCTTTCAATAAAGGTGTTTCAATCGCTCGTTTAGGATTCCAAAACGCGATATAGGATTGAAGTTTATCCACTTTCTGCTTTGCCTCCTCCTGAAGCGAGCTATATAGCTTATGAGAAACGGATTTAATTTCCGTATTAAAAGGTAAATCGCGGTAATAATGCAGTGATTGGAATGCAAAGAAAATCGAAACCGCCTCATCTTCTGTAAATAAAATAGGGGGAAGAAGTCGGCTCGTCAGGACAGAATAGCCACCGTTTCGTCCTTGCTCAGCGTAAATAGGCAAGCCCATATCACTTAAATCTAAAATATATCGATGAACTGTGCGAATCGAAATATTGAATTCATCAGCAACTTCCTGAGCAGTAAATTTCTTTTTTGCACTAACAAACAGAAGGATATCTAATAAACGTTTTGCTTTTGACATTTTCTCACCTTTTCTTTTAATCATGACAGTAGTTGTCATGTTTTATGTATATTATAAATATTGTTCATGAGTTTTACAAAAGAGAAAAGGAGATGACGTTATGTCACGAGAAATCATTTTATATATTGCGACTAGTTTGGATGGATTTATTGCGAAAGAGAATGATGATTTACAATGGCTAGAAGAAACAGAGGGGGAAGGGGATGCTGGTTATTCCGACATGTATCAATCAATCGATACTATTATTATGGGAAAGAGAACGTATGATTACGTTGTAGACCATATTGATTCTTTCCCATATCTCGATAAGAAATGTTATGTATTCACAACATCACAAAGTGGTGAAAACGAACATGTTGAGTTTGTGAATGAAGATGTAGTAGCGTTTACGAAAAAATTAAGGGAACAGGAAGGGGCGAAAATTTGGATGGTTGGTGGAGCGGCAATTCTCGATGCCTTTATGAAAGCGCAGTTAATAGATGAATTAATTGTTACAGTTACTCCGCATCTTTTAGGTTCAGGAATTCCATTGTTTAAGGATCATAATCCATATCAAGATTTAAAGTTAATAAATACCCAACGCTATGGGCAAATGGTGCAAATGCATTATAAGGTGATGAAAGAGGCTTGATGTTCCAGCCTCTTTTTCTGCTATTAGTAAAGTGCATGATAGATTTCACCCATGATTCCCTTCATTTGATGCATACCTGTATCAGTATTAGTCATCATAACTATCCCTTTTTCGAGGTAAGGATAGGCTACTAGCATACATTGAAACCCAACACCCCAGCCAAGAGAGGAAAATTCGAGCTTCTCGTCCGTGCCATCTAGAAATACGCCAAGGCCCGTCCATTCCTTACCTCCTTGTGAACGGAACAGTTCTTTTGCTTGTTTTGTAGTAATACCAATTTTACTTTGCCCTTTGACAGCATTCATAATATCTAGTAATAATTTTGTCAAATCGCTAGGGGTAGTCCATATACCACAAGCAGCAAGATAAGGATAAATAGAATATTTCCCTGGAATTAAAGCTCCATTTTGATCATGGCCACATGCGAAATTATCTAAATTTGATGTTGAAAGAGAGGTAGGAAATGTACTGTTCGTCATACGCAGTGGCTTAAATATAAAATTGTCCATGAGATGAGAAAAAGGTTTTTGCGTTATATCTTCTAGTAATAATTGCACAAGACAAAAGCCTGCATCAGAATAGTGAAATTCACTTTCAGGTTCATAAGTCACTTCAATGGTAGTAGGGCAATAAAGAGTTGTACCATTCAATATTTCTACCATAGACGGTATTTCGTTGAAAGATTCTAGTTCCATAAAACTGCCCTCAGGGTCCACAATACCAGATTGATGACATAATAAGTTGCGTAATGTAACTTGTTTATGCTTTGTCAATTGATTGTCAGGAACCTTCCATGAAACTAGTTTTTCATTAACATCTTCATCTAAATCTACAATCCCTTGTTCCACGAATTTCATCACTAAAATGCTTGTTAGAAACTTACTGATCGAGCAAGCATTAAAAACGGTATGCTCATTAATTTTTTGATAGGTACCTGCTTCTAGAACACCAAAATGATCCTCCTTACTAATTTTGCCCTTTACGAAAGCTACCATGCTCAAACCTGTTATACGGTAATGCTCCATACGTTCACGAATGTTTATCATCTATTTAGCTCCTAATTTTTTCTTAATTATAACAGAATGCGGAACAAACGTTTGTGTTTTGTGATTTTATTTTTGTAACCGTGCGTGTACAATCATAGATGGACTATTTTTTGTAAAGTCACTTTTGTTCCACGAACCATATATGTGCAACATTTCAAACCCATTTTGTTCTAATAGCCTCTTCATTTCCATTGGATATGTATAGCGAAGTCGAATTGAATCTTCGGAAATAGAGTGTTCTAGTTTATTTTTAGAACGGCAAGTTAAGATTTGTGTGATAGGGTCATATTCGTCACGATGCTGAATAGTTAGTTTTTCACCTTTACTGTTGACTGAACTTTCTTCGTATTCATCCACGGTAGACAGTTCGCTTAGAAGAGCGTTTCTCGTATCAAATACGAATTCTCCTCCTGGATTTAAGTGCTTTTTAACGGAATGGAATAAAGCATTTTGACTTTCGTTACTTAGAAAATGTTGAAATGAATTACCTGTCATATAGATAAAATTTGATGTGATCGATAATTGAAGCTGCGTGCAGTCTTGCACTGTAAAATGCACATGGACATTGTGCTTTTTCGCTTTTTCAATTGCCAATTGAAGCATCCCTTCATGGATATCTACTGCATAAACATTGAATCCTTGCTTGGCTAGCGGAATAGCTAAGCGACCTGTGCCGCAGGCTAATTCAATTATCGTACCGCTATTTTTCTTGAGATGATTTTCAATAAAATATAAATCCACGTTATAATTTTCATGAAGTACATCATATTCAATAGGGTTTTTATATTTCTCTAAATTTCCACTAAACTCATTTTGATACATACCTCTAACTCCTTCACCTTTATCTTTATTTAAGAAATATTGTATAATAAATCCAATATTCACACAAATTAGTTTCTCATAATAAATGTGGTATTGATTCCCGTTCCGTATCACTTTGACTGGTAATTTGCGTATATTTAAATTGTTTAATTATGTGAAGAAAAGCTTTTAATATAGAAAGTTGTGATGCAGTGTTGTTTTAGAAGTATTAAACTGTACACTCATCTCTTGCAGTGATAAAGGTCCCTTTAGAAGCTGATAAAGCAATTTCAATCGAAGTTCATCGCAGGTACGATAGTTTATCGACCTTCTTCTCCCAGCCGTAGTATTCTATAACTGTACTGAGTACATTTTAATCTTCTGTGGTGCGCGCTGGTTTTGGGCGCTACATGGATGGCTAACGGTGCAGTTTAGTTGAACAAGCGTGGGCACTTTTGTATTTAAATATCAAATAAAGGAAATTAGTGTTAAAATAAAAATGAAATATCGCCAATAATTTGAATAGTAAAAGAATAAGACTGCTATTAAGGTTTTAAAAGGAGGTATAACTTATGAAATACATAAAAGGCTTATATGTATCTTTTGTACTAATGATGTTAGTTATTTTGGTTAACACAACAATATTTGATGATGAATATTCAGGGATTGCTATGTTCGTTTGTTTAGGTATATTTATAATAGGAACAGCATTTTTTATAAATACCAAACAATTAAAAAATTAGGATACGTAAAGCGAGTTGCTAAACTAACAGGGGGTTTTACTTCAGGCTGGGATTTCACAGTGATTCCAACTTTTTCCTCTCCAACTAACGAAGCAGGATAGTTGAAGTAGGAAATCAGAAAAATGTAAAAAACTACTTGTAATCTCTGTGCTTCTAAAATTTGTGCTCCATTCAAATTTTAAAAAAAGTGCCCATTTTCTGAGCGCCTATTTTTTCTTTGAAAGGTAACTGTTGAATGTAAAACCTCCGAGCAATATAATACAAAAAGCTAAAATAATGTGCTCTATTGAAACAGATTTAATACCATTTAGAAGTAGTATAGCTAGAACAGCTAATACAATGATGATCGACCAGAAAAGTAAAATTTGATTGTACCTATTCCTATTTTGAATTGTGCGTTCGTCTTCAATTATCTCGTTCTCTGTGTCCATTTGTTTTATTTTCATATTATATCGGATAACTCCAAAAAGCATGATTATACTCATTGGTATATTCCCGTATGAGTATGGGTGTTCAAATAGAGCAACAAACAAATTAATTACAACTAGAGTCGCAACGCTCAACCAAATACTTATCGGTTTTTTCTGTTAGTTTGCACTAGACTCATCCTCCTCCAAAATGAAAATACTCTCTACATTCGTATTGAAAAATTCGGAAATTTTAAGAGCCAACTCTAAACTAGGATTGTAATGGTGATTTTCTATAGCAATAACTGTTTGTCTCGTTATTCTTAGTTTCTTAGCAAATTGTTCTTGTGTTAATCCAGCTTCAGTTCTAAATAATTTGATATTATTTTTAACCATCTTTATTAACTCCTAAAGTAAAATGATTCCAAGCTTCTAAAATTAAAATCATCCTTCCCCTGCGTCTGAAAGTAAAGATATCTTTACATCTATTATATACATTTTAACTAATAAATGTATAATCGCAGCTACAATAATAAATTAATTTTTAGAATGAGCTCTTTATATAGCACTGAGCAATTTTGAATTGTCTTCTCGACTTCCTAAAGAAAGATTGATAACATCTCCATTAGGATCTATCCAATCAATTGCCAATTTACTGTAATAGGTTGATTGAGGTAGAGGTAGGGCGACCCCATAGGGATTAGCGTCACAGATGAGGGCAAGTAGGGGAACGAAGGCTCAGTGCAAAACAACAGTGATAACGACTTCGTAACCAACATCATGTTGTTGCCACTGCCTTCGCTTTCGCGCAGATAAAACCCTTTTGTTGTCGCTTCGCTTTCGCATAGACAAAACACGTTGCTGCCGCTATGTTAGCACTACGCTTTCGGACAAAAAACATCTGCTGGCCCAGGCTGCTCATCGGACGCCCCTAGGAAAGCGCCCAGCCGGAACGGAAATTAACCCCACGTTATGGTGATGAGCCACAAAATTAACAAGCTATAAAGGAAAGGTGGGTTAATTTGAACAAGAAATTTCCGCGCAAAATACATATCATTGGCTCTGTTGGGAGTGGAAAAACTACTTTAGCGAAAGAGCTATCTACGACATTAAATATTCCTTATTATGAATTAGATAATGTTGTTTGGAAAAGACAAAATTCTGGTGATATTAGAAGAACCGAGCAACAAAAAGTTGATTATTTGAATAATATTATTCTTACGGAAGCGTGGATTATTGAGGGCGTTCATAATGAGGACTGGGTAGCGCAAAGCTTTTTGAATGCCGATTTAATTATTTTCTTAGATACGAATTATTTAATCAGAATCTATCGAATAATAAAGAGATTTACGTTACAAAAAATCGGTTTGGAAAAGTCCAATTACAAACCGACCTTATCAATTTTTATAAAAATGTTTAAATGGAATCGTCATTTTGAGGAGATAGGCAAACCTAATTTTTATCACAAATATGGAATGTATTGTGACAAGCTATTGGTATTAACAAATAAAAGGGAGATTCTTAAAAAAAGCATATCCAAAAAATAATGGATACGCTTCTTACATGTACTTTTTAAGCATTTTTCTTCGTTTTCGTTGCCCGTTTTCTTGTTGTTGGCTTCTTCGTTTTTTCTAAGGAAGCTTGAAGTGCTGTCATTAAGTCCGTAACGTTATCAGGTACTGGACGTTTATCGCTAGTCGAGATTGTATTTGTAGCTTTTTTCTCCTCTATAAGCTCCATTAAAGCATTGCGATAGTCATCAGTATATTTTTCTGGATTAAATTCTGTTGTTAATTGATCAACTAGCATGAGTGCGGTTTCTAGCTCTTTTGGAACAATGTTTTGTTCACTTGGAATACTTGGAACATCAGCAACACTCCTTACTTCATCGGGGTAATGAATCGTTTCCATTACTAATGCATTTTGATAAACACGGACAATTGCTAATTGTTCTTTTGAACGGATAATAATTTTTGCCACACCTATTTTTCCGGATTGTTCTAATGTTTGACGTAATAGGGCATAAGCCTTTCCGCCAGTCGAATCAGGGGATAAAAAATAAGTACGTTCAAAATAAATAGGATCGATTTCAGTTAATTTTACAAAATCAATGATTTCAACGGCCTTATCTTCATTTTCCTTCCGCAAGTTCTCTAATTCTTCTGGATCTAATACGACAAACTTATTTTTTGCGTATTCATAAGCCTTCACAATGTCCTCATCTTTTACTTCTTGGTTACAGCCTTCACAAACTTTTTTATAGCTAATAGGTGTATGACATTCTTTATGGAGCTGGCGCAATTTAATGTCTTTATTTTCTGTTGCGGCATGAAGTTTTACTGGTATATTGACTAGACCAAATGAGATACTGCCTTTCCAAACTGTATGCATTTGTATCACCTCGTTTTTCTTACTATGATATATTTTGCTTATTTTTATGTATCTTAAAGTGAAATCATCAAAAACTGAAGGTAAAAAGCAAAGTAGGTATTTAAAATGAAACCAATGCTATTAACAGAAGTGCTCGAGACGCCTATAGGTGAGGAGTGGTTGTACGAAACAAAATATGATGGATTTAGATGTATGTTAGTTTGGGACGAACAGCCATTGTTAATAAGCAGAAATGGCAATAACTTAACTCACCTGTTTCCGGAGATACTTGATTTTTGTAACAGCATATTTAATAAAATTAAAAAGTTTTTACCATTAACGTTGGATGGTGAATTAGTTTGTTTAACGAATAACTTTAAAAGTGATTTTTCACTTGTTCAAAAAAGAGGGCGGATGCAAAACAAAGAAGTTATTGCTACTCATGCAAAAGATTTTCCTTGTCATTATATTGCGTTTGATTTACTGAGCTATAAAGGGGAGTCGCTGACAAATAAATATTTAAAAACACGCAAACAGCAACTTTCTAAGCTTTTTACAAATTTAAAGCTCCCGGCGACTGTCAATTATGAGGATCAATGTCCTTTGCAAGTGATTAACTGTGTGGAGCATAGTGAGCCTCTTTGGCAGGCTATAAAAGTTTACAATGGAGAGGGAATGGTTGCAAAGAAGATAACGAGTAAATGGATAGGAGATACACGCTCGACACATTGGTTAAAAATAAAAAATTGGAGATATGTTACGGTAATAGTGACGAAATATGATCATGGTAATGGTTATTTTCATGGTAGTATTTATCAACAGGGAGAGCTAGTTGAAGTAGTTATATTTAAACATGGAATGTCAGAGGAAGAACGGAAAACGCTCATTGCTTTTTTTCAAACAAATGGACAGAGGAATAATGAAACATGGGAGCTGGAGCCATCCATTTGTCTTGATATCGCCTGTATTGATTTCGATGGGAGTAAATGTCGAGAACCGCGTTTCCATGCATTTCGACTGGAGATGTTGCCAGAGGATTGTCATTGGCAGCATATGCAACGTCAACTTTTTCCTATTCCAAATACTGTTCAGATTACGCATCCTGATAAGCCTGTTTGGTCTGAAATCGGTATTACGAAGGATGGTTATTTGCACTATTTGCAAATGATTTCTCCGTATTTGCTACCTTTTTTACGAGATCGACCACTTACGCTAATTCGATTTCCTCATGGAGTCCCGGGTGAAAGCTTTTATCAAAAAAGTAGTCCTGAGAAAATACCTGAATTTGTTGCAACAGGATGGATGGACGATATTCATTACCTAGTATGTAACAATCTTGAAGCATTATTGTGGCTAGGCAATCAGCTTGCACTAGAGCTGCATATTCCATTCCAAACGTTACAATCAGAGCGTCCGACTGAGATTGTTTTCGATCTAGATCCTCCTTCCGTTGAGCAATTTTCACTTGCTGTTACTGGAGCCCTGGATTTAAAGGGAATTATCGATTATTTTAAGCTGCAATCTTTTGTTAAAACGTCGGGAGGTAAGGGAATACAGCTATATATACCGTTACCTGAAAATGCCTTTACTTATGAAGAGGTGCGAGTATTTACTGAATTTGTCTGTCGTTTTTTATGTGAGCAAAAACCGGAATTGTATACGATCGAGCGTTTAAAGAAGAATAGACATCAAAAATTATATTTAGATTATGTGCAGCATGCAGAAGGCAAGACGATTATTGCTCCATATTCAACTCGTGGCAACGAAAAGGGCTTAGTGGCAACCCCATTACATTGGGAAGAGGTCAATGAGCATTTAACACCAGATCTCTTTACTATTCCCGCTGTACTGGAGCGAATGAAAAATGTGAGCAACCCTTTTAAAGATTTCCGTCAGGTAGGGAAGAGCCAGGATTTTCAATCAGCTTTAGAGAGGTTAAAAGAGCAATGACTTGCTATCTAAGTTTGAAAAGGAAGAAAATGGGATCAATGTAGAGGCGGCATCCCTTTATCATCATGTACCAAATAAAGAAGCACTTATACAACAGGTTATCGATGCTGTGAGTATAAAAGCTGTTGTTGACGAAGCAACTGTGCTGCCATGGACGCAGACGTTCCATGCTTTTGCAACTAATTTCAGAAACATATTGAAAGCTCATCCGGGGGTGGTTCCATTAGTGGCCATTCACTCCGTTTCTGAAAAGACGGGCGCTAAATTGGCTGTCCCATTAATTGCTGTAATGGAAAAGACAAAGGCAAGTCCCGAAGAAGTTCTTTTCATCATCCAGTCGATCGCCGTCTTTGTTATTGGTCATGCACTTGCGGAGGTAGGTAATTGGCCTGATCGTCCCACAGCGCCAGCGGAATACTATAATCAATGGTTCGAAGTAGGTCTCACTGCATTGATCAATGGATTCGAACAAAAGTATGAGTAACAATGACAGGAGGAACAATCATGTTTTTTTATTTATTGCTATTGCAAGTTGCAACGTTGCTTTATCATCAACTTACAACATGGATTGATTTTTATCCTTTTAACGGAGTACGTCATTACTCAGTCAAAGAGCGCCGCAATGAGGCGTTGGTGAACGGCATAATTATGATGATCCCTATCTTGCTTTCTTTAACCCACGAATCCGTATGGATCGGCATTAGTGGATTTGTATGGACCCTTGTTTTGATTGGGGCAATTTTTAGCTGGTGGATTCCTTATTTGACAGGTGTGATGGTTTATAAAATGCCGAATAACGAGACATGGCAGCAAGTATACGAAAGGATTTTTTCGAACACCATTACCATACTCCCTCGTATAAAAAATAATCCGCGTCCCAACCTGGAGCATATGATTCTCCACGCCCTTATTCTAGGGTCGGCGATTACTGCTTGGACGTTTGCTTTCTATTTCAAAATCGGCTAAAAGTTATTATTAAAGTTCGATTTTTATCAAAACACCATTATTAAAAAGCACTTAAAAGAATGTTCTTATACTTGCGAAACCACTGCCTATTGATTTAATAATAGTAAGTGAATTTTAGAGAAAATTAATAAGAATGGTGGGATAACTCTTATGGTTTATCATGCAAAAACAAATATTAATTTAGCAATAATGATTTTTTTATTGATTTGGATATTTGGCGCTATATCACTTCTTCCGATCATCACATCTTTATTAACGGTTATTATTATGTCAACGGCCTTTATTGTTTCACTAGTTTTTATTTGGTGGTACACAAATTCTATCAAGTTTGTTTTCTGTGAAAAGTATCTCTTAGTTAAAGGTGGTCCATTCAAAAGTAAGATTCCGTATCAAAGTATAACAAAGGTTTCTCCAACGACAGATAAGTATACTGGTTATCAAATTTCATCATCTGAAAAGGGACTGGAAATATTTTACGAAACAGCAGCTCATGGTAGTATGAAAATTTTACCAAAAGATAAAATGAAGTTTATTTTAGAGTTAAAAAAACGATGTCCTAATGCACAAATTCCACAAAATCAACAATTCGAGTAAATGGTTAAATTTGTTTTATCTGTAATCCTTTTTTGATAGGGAGGAGCAGGCTTTTCAATCTGTCTTGGCTCATATATAAGACTAAGAGAGGACAAAATACTACGCCCTCTCTTTAATTGGTTCGCCATGCCAATGGCTGTTAATAATCCATGTAACAGGTCGGTTTGTTATTTTTTCAGCAACGAACTTTAAGTCTTCAGATGCTTGTTGAGTGTTAAATGTATCAAAAATAATAATTTTATCGCCTAGATCCACAAAACCGGCATTTCCTACAGCTCCACCACCATCTTTAGCTATTGCTGCATATATACCTTTACCAATTCGGTCTAGCTGAAAGTGTTTACTATAAAACGTATCGTTCATTTATCTCACCTCTTATTTTATTTAGTTTCCTATATTTTCTATATTCGATTTTGATTAAAACAATTCCTTTAAGATTTAAAAGTGGCTACATCTGTATTCGTATTCGTCTGGCCCTATAATACAAAGCTTTTTAATTGAAGTAGTCTATGCTTATTTATCATGGGGAGAGGGTAGCTTGCTCTAGTTTTGAATCTTTATATCTCGTGGTAAGCAAATCAAGTTTAAATAGAAACAGATATGAAAACTGTTATAAATATTCCCACAGCCATTACAAAGAGGGAAATTTTCTGTAATAATGAATAGTCTCGAAATTTTTTATTTTGAAAAGCAAAATCAGAAATTATGGAAAATAGAAAAGCTACTAAAATATCCACCAAGATTCTATTAAGAAATGAAATATTGTATATAGCAATTGCTATAATTGCTATATGCGAAAAGATAAAAAACCTAATATATTTGTTTTTTAATATCATTTTATCACCTCTTAATTCCTGTATATTACAAAAATATGTATTGATAGGATGATTATGACGTTTAATATATATGTCAATAAAATTATTATTTTTATGTTGTTTTCGTTAGTTTTTATTTTGTATTGGCCAGTTTAGTTCCAATGCTAATGCTACTATACCGATGTTGCTGATATAAGTACCGATAATGTTCAAATCTTGTTACTTGTACAGTATGGATATCATGTCTAGGAGGAAACGCTTTAACTTGTTTAATACTCTACCTTGTGTAGAAGGAATTAACTTTGAATGATACGACAGAAACGTCTTGCCACCAAAACTTGTGCGGTTTTTCTCGTTATTAGATTAATAGAATTCCTATAGCCTTTGCTCTTTCTTTCATTCGATTTAACATTTCACTTCGCAACAAATCAATTTAGTCTTGTTCTTATGGTGACTGCAAATAAATACGGTTATGACTGTAAGCATCCAGCAATTCTATATTGACCATTTCGTTTGGAGTCTGTTCATGTATGCAATATCGAGAAAAGGTAGCGATATAACGTGATAGATTTAACTTTTGAAAGGTAGGAGATTCTGATGGATAAAGAAAAACATGATATCACATTCCCAACTAAAGATGGTGTGTTCAATATGAGGGTGGGTGCAATCATTCTCCGAGATGATAAAGTGCTGATGGTTAAAAATAATCGCGACTCTTATTACTACTCCGTTGGGGGAAGAGTGAAATTACAGGAAACGTTAGAAGAAGCCATTATCCGCGAATGCTTTGAAGAAACCAAAGTGCATTTTGAAGTTGATCGTTTAGTGTAAATTCATGAAAATTTTTTTCCTGTTCAAAGTGGTACATATGGAGAAACCCAATTTCATGAAATAGCATTCTTTTATTTAATGAAATCAAATGAAGTCGAAGTAGAGTGTGAAAGCTACACCAGTGATGGCATTGAAGAAAGGTTAGAATGGTTACCTATTTCGAATCTTCAGGATGCCTTTCTATTCCCAGAGTTCTTTAAATCAGAACTCGCTTGCTTGCCTGCTGAAATCAAACATATCGTAACAGTTGAAGAAAAAAGAACATAAAAGAAACAGAGAGGATTACTCCTCTCCAGTTAAGTTTGCTTTAATTTTGGGAATTCTTTTTCTCTAAGTAATCCAGAATCCCCATTGACGAAACAATAGTATCGAATGGGATTGTTTGATAAACCGGATGATTTTCTGCGATGCCATTTTCCTGTAAATAGTTGTACAAAAGAGCCTTTAAGCGGGTATCTAAAAATTGTACTTGTTCTTTAAAATCACTAGATACCAATAACGCTTTTTTCCCTTCAGCTAGAAATAATGGTGTCCAGTAGCGTACTTGTCTGTAAGCTTCAGTTGGATTTTTATAAGCACCGAAATGGCCGAAATACAATTCTGTAGCATTTAACTTTTCATAAAGTTGGATAGATTGCTCCATTGTATCTGGGTCATACTGATTCGGTGAAGTGGAGGGAATAATTAAATCAATTGATTCGCTCTCCATTTCTGGATAACGTACACCAGTTGTATCTCCAACAAACAATCCATTCGTAGCAGAATAAAGCATTGAAACATGATGCTTTGCATGACCTTCTGTATGATAAAACGTTAGCTGATGTTGACCTAAAGATAGTACTTCCTCATGTCCAATCTCTATAATGCGGTCAGCATCGATAGGGACAATCGGATCAAAAAGACGATCGAACTCCGCCCCGTAAACACTCTTTGCACTGGCAATTAGACGACTAGGATCCACCATATGAGATACACCTCGTGGATGTACAACGAATTTGGCATTTGGACAGCTTTGTAAAAACAAGCCTGCACCGCCAGCATGGTCTAAATGGATATGTGTAACAATTACATATTGAATATCCTCTAGATCAATATGTAATTCATCTAAACCTTCTATTATATATGGCATAGAAGGACTAGCAGAAGTCTCGATTAATGTAATTTTTTCATCGATAAGCAAATAAGAGCTTGTACGCTGTTCACGATTTAAATCATGTGTATCAATACAATAAAAATTTGGTGCAAGTTGTTGGACTCTCCCCATTAAAAAAAACCCCCTTGGTTTCTGAAATGCGCTAAAATTTCTCTGATATTCATTTTTTATCTACAAAAAGTAGTAGTTGTACTTTATGATAATAGAAAAACATACTGAGTGTCTATTCATTTATTAGAGGGAAATATGAATGGAGAAAAAGTTACACTAGTGTGTGCTAATTGATGGACCGTTGATATTTTCAAAGGGCAAAAGCTATAGTTGTTGTCGCAATTGATACATCTACAGCTGGTATTTAATTTGGTTACTAAGAAACAATCTAGTAAATTGCTATACCGATTTTGAGAAGGAGCTAGGATGAAATTAAATTAATGGAAATTATTAATGTTTCAGACAAAAGGTTGATGTAAATGGTTTGTGCTTTAATATACTATTTCATAAATAGTGATGAAATAGGAGAATATTGACATGATAAAAGGTTTATACGAAGCACATTTACTAGTTAGTAATTTAGAAAACTCAATTGTATTTTATAAAAAATTAGGGTTGGAACTAGCCTATAAAAAAGGAAAAGTTGCTTTCTTTTGGATCGTTAAAGGAGAAAGCTGGTTAGGTTTATGGGAAAATGATAGTGTTCATGTAAACTACCATCCATCGATCCGACATTTGGCGTTTAAAATTGAAGAAGAAGATCTTGATCATGTAAAAGAGTGGTTGTCTTCAATTGGCATTGAAGTTCGAACTGAATTTGGCCTTGCTTCCGAACATCAACCTTTAGTACTGTCAAATATTCCACATGCACATGCTGCAATTTACTTTTCAGATCCAGATGGTAATTCATTAGAATTAATTACACCGCTGAGACTAGATGATGTTGAGAGTTTTAATGAGATGTCTCTTGAAGAGTGGAGAAAACGTCAATCCATCTAACCTAACCATTCATGAGGACAAACTTTAAAAGTACAGTAAAAGAGCCATCACCAAAGGTAAGGCTCTTTCTGAATTTCCTTTTAAATCACTGTTTCACAGTGTTTTTCATTGCACTGCTGTCATGATTATATTTAAAAATTATTGCAAAAATGATTGCCAAAACGAGGGTATACGCTCCAAAGAACAACCAAATATATTGCCAATTCCTGACTCCATCAACTGTAAAATAATCAACTACTTTTCCACTAATAACAGCTCCTAAATAGGCGCCTATGCCATTGACCATTGTACTAAATAATCCTTGAGCACTACCACGAATGCGGTGGTCGACTTCTTTTTCCATAAAAATGGCTCCCGAAATATTAAAGAAATCAAAGGCGCAGCCGTAAACAATCATTGATAATAATAATAGGAAAAATCCTCCGCCAACAGGGCTCCCATACCCAAAGAAAACAAAACGTAATGTCCATCCCACCATACTGATCAGTATTACTTTTTTAATGCCATACTTACCTAAGAAAAATGGAATGGTCAGAATAAAGAATACCTCTGAAATTTGTGACACTGATAATAAAATAGCTGGATATTTTACCGCAAAGCTATTTTTATAATCAGGGTTCAAGGCAAAGTCGTGTAAAAATGGATCACCAAATGTATTAGTAATTTGAAGCGCAACACCTAATAGCATTGCAAAAATTAAAAACAACGCCATTTTTTTATCTTTAAAAAGAACAAAAGCGTCTAGTCCCAAAAGGCTTACCAACGACTTGTCCTTAATTGCATTAGAAGGTGGGCAGGCAGGAAGAGAAATTGTATATAGTGCAAGTAGCAACGAAGAGCCGCTAGCTATAAATAGCTGAATATTACTTAATTCAATTTTGGCAAGACTAATAATCCACATCGCAAGAATAAAACCAATTGTCCCATAGACACGAATAGGTGGGAAGTCCTTTACAACATCAAATCCTTTATTTTCCAAGTAATAATAAGAAATTGTATTCGATAATGCAAGTGTTGGCATATAAACGATTGAGTTAAAGAGCATTACCCAGAACATCATTGTAGGATCTGAAATTTCAGCAGCGGTAAATAAGGTAATGGCACCGAGGAAATGTAATATTCCGTATAACACATTTGCTTTTACCCACCGATCTGCAATAATACCGATTAAACTTGGCATAATAATGGCTGCAAGACCGTTAGAACTATACACGATTCCAACTTGCGCGCCAGTAAAATTCAACGTATTGATCATATAAGAGCCAAATGTAACAAGCCAAGATCCCCAAATAAAAAACTGTAGAAAAATCATTATTTTAAGCCGTAATTTTATATTCATTTTTTTCCTCCTATAGAAGGTGATGGAGTTTTTTTTCTTTGTGATGTTCTGAGCTAATGCTGCCATTGTGTATTTATTTGAAGCAGTAAGAGAAGTTGCTGTTTTAGACTTTAGAACATACCTACAGCATTTGCTCCTAATGTCAGATTCATACGAACTTTATTGGAGTTTCTTATGTTGATTCTTGAATTGTTTTGTGTAAATTGCGGCAATGTATACGATTTTTACGAAGATGCCAAAAACGTGGAGAGATACTGTAAGAAGGATATTAATTTTACTGAACAATGTATCATCTGTATATGTCGATTCTAGAACGTAATTGTAGACTAGCTCTTGAATTTTCTAATGTGCAATCTAGTTGCTAAATAATATAATTATTAAGTGACGTAAAAACTTAAAGTTTAGGAGTAGGTACAATGTTTATTATGGCAATATTGGTTACTTTAATTTTCGGCAGTTTTTCTTACATGTTGTTGAAGTTTCCTGAAGATTTCTTAAAAATGAGTTCCTTTTCAGATAAATTTACTGAGAAACCATTTTTAAAAAAGTTCGTAAAGTTTACGGGCTGGTGGTTTTTAATACTTGTGATAGGTATATGGATTATAGCATTCATCTCTTTATTTGAATGAAATTATAAGAAGTAGTTGAAAATCACGGCTGATCGTAATATTAAGCTATAAGATACAGCTCAGAATTATTTGAAAATGAGGATGTCATAATAATTCATAGGTGGGGGAAAATAAGGGATAACGTTTCTATACATATCTTTTCCAAAGCTTAATTATAGTGTTTGGAAAACAGTTTTTAAAATGCTTAAAGAAAATGGTACTGCAGCTTTTAAAAAGCGTAGAGCATAAGTCATCAATTTTTTTACTTCGTATATAGTAATGTTAGAAATAGACAAGCGTATGAAGCTTTTAAGTACAACTTAGAGTGAGAAACAATACTTTGGTTCAAATGATAAAGATACATTTCAATATTCCTTGACGGGAATATTCCGATTGAGTTATATTTGTGACTAACAGGATCATAAAACCTGTGCTGAGGTAGATGATAATTTACCGGCGACCATCATTTTACGAGGTGAGTGACATGTCAGGGAAAGTTCCAGGAGTAAACATAACGATGTTGAGCGCTTTGTCTGAACCAAATCGTTTGAATATCGTCGAACTCCTGCGCCAGGGTCCTCTAACTGTGGGTGAGATTGCCGACCAACTGGGATTGAGGCAGCCTCAAACTTCAAAGCATTTAAAAGTACTTAGCGACAACGGGATCGTGGAAGTGCAGGCTGAAGCTAACCGTCGAATCTACAAGCTACGGCCCGAGCCATTCCAAGCGCTGGATTCTTGGGTACAGTCCTTCCAGAGTGTAATGCAAGAAAGATTCGATAATTTAGATGAATATTTGAAGGAATTGCAGAAAAAAGAAAAATCATAAAACCATTTCATCATCAAGGAGGAATTACAATGTCAAACAATTCAATGGTATCAAGAGTAGAAAACGATCGTGTACTTATACTGGAGCGCGTTTTCGATGCCCCACGAGATTTATTATTCGAGATGTTTAAAGAGCCAGAACATCTGAAACGTTGGTGGGGACCGAGAGGATGGGAAATTCCAGTGTGCACAGTTGATTTCCGTCCGGGAGGCGTTTGGCACTACTGTATGAAGTGCGTCGATGAAAATTTAGGTGACTTTTTTGGAATGGAAGCGTGGGGAAAAGGGGTTTATAAGGAGATAATTGAGCCTGAGAGAATCAGCTATATAGATTATTTTTCGGATGCTGAAGGTAATTCGGATGACTCCATGCCGTCGACCGAGATTACATTGGAATTCGTTGATTTGGGAGGAAAGACTAAGCTGATAAACCGTGCTGAATATGTATCTGAAGAGGCTCTTAAGACTGTTATGGATATGGGCATGCTACAGGGCATCACAGAAACTTGGGACCGTTTGAATGAGCATGTGCAGTCGCTGTAGTAATAGAAAAGTTTTTTAGGTAAGAAAATCAGACATTTTATGGGAGTGTAAAAAGCAATGATTAATAAAGTCGGTCAAATCATGTTGTATGTTAATAACCAAAATGAAGCAAAAGAGTTTTGGACAGAAAAAGTAGGATTTAGTGTAATTTCAGAGGAAGATAACGGCCAAGGAATGAAATGGATCGAAATTGCTCCAACTAAAGATTCTGAGACAAGTATTATTCTCCACAATAAGGAATTAATTGCTAAAATGCAACCTGAAATGAATCTTGGTACACCTTCATTGATGTTCTTCTCGGAAGATATCGATAAATTATATAATGACTTATTAAACAAAAACGTTATTGTCGGAGAAATCGTAAATATGCCTTCAGGTAGGGTGTTTAACTTTGCGGATAATGAAAACAATTACTTTGCAGTAATGGAAGCAAAATAATTTTTTAATCAATTCATGAGTGCGGTGCTTGAATAAAAGCATCGCATTTTACTATGTTGGTCGATTTATAATAGAGCTTTTTAATGAACAATTACGGTGACAATTCCGCAGATGATATAATGGTATATCTTAGAATAAGATAAGGAGTAAAACTATGAACAAATTTAATAAGACGTTAGCATATGTAAATGAATTACTTTATGAACCTAATAATTTAACTATAAAAAACATCCGAGAAGAAACTCAAAATTCAGATTATGGAGCTGGGATATTTCAGTTAAATTCTAAATCGGTTAGATTTAGAGTCGCAAAAATAACACCTACTAAGATAGGGCAGTTTGTTTCCTTTTGGGAAAAGAATGAAACTAATAAAAACCAGGCATTCTCATTTGATAATGCCACTGATTTATTGGTAATAAATACTTTTAATGATAATGGTGAATTTGGCCAGTTCGTTTTTCCAAAAGAGATTCTTTTACAACAAAACATCCTTAGAACCTCTAGTACAAAGGGGAAAATGGCAATCAGAGTATATCCTAAATGGGATACTCCCACTAGCAAACAAGCGATAGCAACACAAAAGTGGCAATTACCATATTTTATAAATTTGGACGATAATAATAGTTTAGCAATACATGAACTATTAAAATTATACACTAACTAAAATTGATATCTTTAAGTTTGTCATTCAAATATTTACTACACACATTGAGGAAAGAAACTATAAAAGGGTCACTGAGTTGAAAGTGACCCCTAGTAACAAATGAGGGAGGATGTGGCGGTCAACCAACGCCACAACCTAATAAGTGCGTGCGATACACTCAACATTAATTTGTGCAAATTGAGGTTACCTATACAATAAAAAAGCCGTAGTGTCGTCTCACACTACAGCTAAGAATTGGTTTATGTCCTTTTATAGGTTCGCATTAACAAAATCAAAGATGAATTGTTTATGGTTTAAAATCCAACAGGTAAGATATTTGGTGACAGCGAACAGGAACAGGAAGTACTTTTCTGGTTGCTAGAGGGCATCGTTTTGGTTGGGTTGCGTATTTCGAGCCAGACGGTAAGCTATGGCGAGTTAAAACCGGTACATTTACTGGTGCTGAAGCAGCCAAAGCAGGATCTAATAAAATAAAAACAGCTAAACTTGCGCAAGTTGCAAATGTTGTAGCTGCATAATAGGAGATGACCAGCAAAGCTAATTTAGCCGAGCTGGTCTTTTTAATTTACTTAGTCATAATCAACCATAAGTCTTAAGCCCGATATGCTATCAGTCTATCACTGTATTTACGAGTAAATAAAACTTTGATATTCTATTTATGGAAAATACTTCTTGGAGAAGGGGGATCAAGGTGTTAAAGTAGACAAAAAAATTTTATTTGTAGGGGCATGTTTTAGGAAGTGTATATCTAGAAATCAAGGAGGCGATTCTTTTATGAAAAATAAACTATCTGCGGTGTTAGCCGCTACATTAGCGTTAACGATGAGCCTACCAACAGGGGCTATGGCGCTTTCTAGCAGTCAGGCTACGGTTGTAGCTAGCCAAGAAGTAGCTAGTCAAGAACTAAAAAAGATTGCGGCAGAGAAGGCTACTTTACTCACGGAATCCTATGAAACGACTAGCGTGCAGTATGCGCTAATTGATAATGGTAAACTAATTTTGTCGGGTCAGACAGGCAAGAACGATATGAAAGGGAAACAGCCGCTGACCAAAGATACCCTATACGGGATTGGTTCAGTCAGTAAAATGTATGCAACGGCGGCTGTGATGAAATTGGTCGACGAAGGAAAAGTCGATTTGGATACTCCTGTTGTCCACTATGTTCCTGATTTCAAGATGAAAGACGAGCGTTACAAAAGCATTACGCCACGTATGCTGTTGAACCACTCCTCCGGCTTGCAAGGTAGTACGCTTAGTAATTCATTTTTATTTAATGATAATGATACCTATGCCCATGATAACTTGTTGCAGCAATTGTCCAGCCAGCAATTGAAGGCGAATCCTGGCGCGTTCTCGGTATACTGCAACGACGGCTTTACACTTGCCGAGATTATGGTGGAAAGAGTCAGCGGTATGAGCTTTACCGAATTTATACATCAACGGTTTACAAAACCCTTAAAGCTAAATCATACGAAAACGCCACAGGACAAATGGGAAGACGATAAGCGAGCTGGACTTTATTTTCCAACGTTCCAAGGGCAGCTTCCTACTGAATCGGTGAATGTAATTGGTACGGGAGGGATCTCTTCCACAGCAGAAGATATGGTACGATTCTCACAAATATTTATGGGACAGGATAAAGGAATTCTCTCTGATAAGGCAGTCAAGGCGATGGAGCATGAGGAATATAAAAAAGGAATGTGGCCAGGGGATGGTGATAATATTGTCAACTATGGTCTTGGCTGGGATAGTGTGAAACTATATCCATTCAGTGAATATGGGATAAAGGGCTTGGCTAAAGGCGGCGATACTGGACTGCAACATGCTTCACTGGTCGTACTTCCTGAACAGAAGATGGCAGTGGCTGTGTTGTCATCCGGCGGTAGCAGCACTACAAATCAACTGATGGCGACTGAATTACTGCTCACTGCGCTTAAAGAGAAGGGCACAATTAAGGATATCAAGCCGAACAAATCCTTTGACAAACCGGTCAAGGCCAAGATGCCTCAAGACGTAGCGAAGAAAGCGGGTTTTTATGGCAATAGTTTCAGTCAATTCAAAATAGATATTACGAGGAATGGAGAATTGATCTTACCATCTAATCCAGAAGAAAAATATGTATATACTGCGAATGGAAGCTTTATTAATGCGGAAGGTACCTCCAAGTTCAATTTCGTCACAGAGAAGAATAGACGAACATATTTGAAGGAGAGCACATTTATATCGATGCCAGGCTTAGGGCAAGTAGTGATTACTCAATATGTAGCCGAGAAACTAGAAGACAATGTGCTATCGAAGGAAACCACTGCCGCATGGGCAAAGCGGGAAGGCGTCAAGTTCTATCTTGTGAACGAGAAATTTAGTTCTATGCAATATTTAATGATGCCTACCCAACAAATTAATAGCAAGGAAGGCATGGAGGGCTATTGGGAAAGCAGAAAAATTACAGGCCCTAACACGGCGATGCATCAGCTCCAAATACCTGTGATGGGTGGCCGTGATACGTCGGAAGCCCGTTTCTTTACAGAAGGCGGCGATGAATATATGGAGATGTCCGGATCTTTATACGTAAGTGAATCCAACGTAAAACCGCTGGATGTAAGCCAATCATCCAAATTTACGCTGCAAGCAAATGGGCATGCGAAATGGTTTACGATCCCGCAAGAGGTAGCAGGGAAAACGATGACCGTGGCGTTGCCATCAAAGAGTTCGTTCGCTGTGTATGATGAGAAGGGAGTATGCGTCAACTTTACCGTTGTGAGCGGCAATAACAAAATAAAACTGCCGAAAAGCGGAACGGTTGTATTTGCTGGCGCGCCGAACTCGGAATTTGCAATCACGTTGAACTAACTATAATTCAAAGTACAGAGAATCCAGAAGAAATAAATGCAGATAAAGTTGATGAATAATATTTTAACAACAACTGGACCAAGATAGCTAAATGCCATCTTGGTCCAGTTAAGAAATCTACCCCTCCACATTTTCGGGCGCAACCTCCATGCATTTTCCGCTCTACATCCCGAGTAGGCGGTCAAAGGCTCTTTTCACTTGACGGTCTACTCGAGATGTGGAACACTCCAAAAATGGACGTTGCGCAACACAAAAAATTAACTTGAGTGTGTCTACAATCTTGACGTAGATCCACATCTTCCTTAAAATGGTAGGCGGAACTGCCGATACTAATTTCTATGAATTTCAAAAGTATACATATTCATCAAGCTTTCTATCTTTGGGGAATATTTTATTTGGAGTAGGTTTACTTGCAATGCTATTTTCTTGGTATAAAAAGCAAGAAGATTAGCTACTATATCTCTGTATAATTAATACATAACTTATTGAAATAACGTTCCCAAATGGAAGTTTGGAAACACACCAAAAAGGCACGAATGTTGTTAAATCAATGTTCGTGCCTTTTTACGAGTGTGCAGAAATAATAAAGTTGTTTAATTTACAATAAAGTCATTTAAAAAATAATATAGTTGTTTAAAAATCCTTATTCCGAACGAACAAGTTAGTGGAAGTAATAGTAATTAGGTTTGGCTGGGAAAATTGTCGATGATATTAAAAAAGACACCGAAGTGTCTTATGTTTTTCAAATTAAGCATACCGATAAATTGAAATTTAATTACTTAACATTATGCTTATCTTGGGAGCAAGGTATTTTATCGGTGAGTGTATACAAACCATGTAATGCTGGCTGTTAATAATGCTGACGAAATCAAAGCTGTAAGAACACTATATGTTCGCCAAATAAGTATCGTTGACCAATCTAAAGCACAGCACAGTATACCCAGGGCAATCGTAGCGATCAGGAAAATAATTGTTACGATTATTCTCTTTTTTGTCATTGGCTGCCGCTCATTCGTTTTCCTTCTGCGTAATCCTAAAAGAAATAACAAAACGGCCAATAGGCAAAGAATAATTGTGATAGACGACAAAGTGATATCCAAAAGCTGTGTGCCGCTTATTTCATATGACTGAGTTAGATTGCCGTCTAATATATCTTTAACTTTTAGTACCAGGTTTATATTGGTATTTGCACCGTTGCTCAGCAAGCAGACAGCTGTTCGTTCATTTAGTAGTATGGCTACTTTGGTTCTGAAATTTGGATTGCCCCCAGTGTGTTCTATAATCGTTTGGTCGGCGTTTACCGACCAACCTGCCGCATAATACATATCGTTGACAGCCGAAACAGACATATCACCCTTATGTGATTTTTCGATAACCGTGTGAAATATTTCGGGTATGTCTTGCACGATACCCATCTGTATGCCCATCCAACGCGCCATATCTTTTGTATTAGAAATGATGTAGCCTGCGGGTTTATTCCCAGCATAATCCGGAGCTTTAAATGGAGTTGTCATAAAAAAGGAAGAACGGTAGCCCTGCGCTAACTGTCCAGTGGCTTGAGCATCTTCTTTATAAACATACGTCTGGTGAAGACCTAATGGCTGAAATACCTGTTCCCTCATAAAGTCTTCATAGCTTTGTCGCGACACAATCTCAATAACCAAACCCAATACGTCATAATTAACAGTTCCATAGTTATACTGTTCACCGGGAGGGAACGCCAATTCAGCATCCACGAGCATTTCCACAGTCTTTTGCAACATATCCGGTGTATTGCCTTGAGGAATATTTTGAGTATGCCTAATATTTGTTAGGCCACTGGTATGGTGAAGAAAGTTATTTAGTGTAAGGCTTTGCATATCAACAGGTTTCCCTTGATACTTTAACGTAAACCAAGGTAAATATTTTTGGACAGGGTCAGTCATTGAGAGCAGCCCTTGCTCTTCCAACAGCATAATACCCATACCGGTAAAAGCTTTACTGACCGAGGCTAACTCATAGAGTGTATTTTCACTTGCAGACAACCCCTTTTCACGGTCTGCATACCCTGAAGAAAAGTAGAACACTTCATCATCAGCAAGTATTGAGATTGACATTCCCGGCACACCTGATATACGACGGGCATCATCTAGCAACGCTTGAATTGCCGCAGATTTCGAATCTGACAACGCATAACTTTGTGTTGCGAATCCTGAGAATAATATAAATATCGTTAATACAAAAACAATAATCTTATTCATAAACTCTCCTTTTTGAAAAATTAGGTACCGTCAATAATTTTGTGTAAATAAGTTTTTCCTTTTCTTGTAGACGCTCTTTTATTCTTTCGTTTTGAACAGATTTTCAAGTTCTGCTCGAGCTTTGTCAAAACCTATATGGTACCTGGTGGCGAACCGTTGATTATATTCTTCAAACTGTGAAACTAGAACGCGTTCTAACGATTCTTCGTTGGGGAATTCCTCCTTACGCTTGCTATATTTCTTGATTTGTTTATTGAATGATTCAATCAAGTTGGTGGAGTAAATACTACGCCAAATGGATTTTGGAAAGCTATAGAACGTGAGTATATAAGGATTGGCAGCTAACGGTTTTGTGACTTTGGGATAGAGTGTTTTCCACTTTTCAATGAAATCTTGGAGCGCTTTCTGTGCATTTTCCAAGTTATCTGCACGGTAAACCTTTTTGAAATCGTCACAGATTTTTTGGCGATCAGAAATTCGTACTTTATGAGAAATATTTCGTTGTAGGTGGACACAACACGTTTGGTATTTTGCATCTGGATAAATGGAGAGAATGGCATCTGCGATACCTTTTAACCATCTGATACAAATAATAAGATTTCTTCCGCACCACGGTCTTGAATGTCTGGAAGAACCTCTTTCCATACGCTCGCTGATTCAGTCGGTGCAATGGTATATCCTAGTACATCTTTTGAGCCATCTTCACGGATTCCAACGGCAATAAAAACAGCCTCTTTTGCGACTGTTTCTCGTTTTAAAGCAATATAGGTCGCATCTAAATAAACACACGCATACCGTGCAGAAAGGGGACGAACTTGAAACGCCTCAACTTGTTCAGACATCACCTTTGTGAGGTTCGAAATCGTTTGTGGTGTGTAATGGTGACCATACATCCGCTCGATGAGATCAGCAATTTCAGCGTTTGTCACGCCTTTTTGAAACATATGAATCACGAACGCTTCTAGTGTATTGTATCGTTTGAACGGCGATACGGTTTGTTGTTTAAATTCTCCATTACGATCTCGAGGGATGGCAAGTTGAAGATCACCAAACTCAGTATGTAGCATACGCGTATAGGAACCATTTCTAGAATTACCAGAGTACCTTTATAGTACCGGGAGGTGCTGCGTGTTTATATGCGTTATTTGAATACGGGCTTACGAATAAAGTGACGACTTTATTATCATTATACAATATTTATGTATAATGTATACTAAGTATATATTATAC
>NZ_JBLLLQ010000046.1:0-29808 GCF_047737915.1 Lysinibacillus sp. NPDC056185 | reverse complement strand
GTCACACCCGTTCCCATACCGAACACGGAAGTTAAGCTCTTTAGCGCCGATGGTAGTTGGGGGCTTCCCCCTGTGAGAGTAGGACGTCGCTAGGCGCAAAAAGTCGCTGCTGACAAACTCAGTAGTGGCTTTTTTTTATCCAAAAGAATAGTAAATATTAGCAATATATAAAGGAGACATTTCAACCAAGTGAATGGTGAAATGTCTCTTTATTATATTTTATACAGTTGTTGTTGCTGTTCGTAGTTCTATACGACGAATTTTACCAGAAGTTGTTTTTGGTAGCTCATCAATAAAGACAATACTACGAGGATATTTATAAGGTGCTGTTAATGCTTTAACGTGCTCCTGTAGTTCTTTTGTTAACTCCTCTTCATCACGATCTCTGAAGCTTTCTCGCAAGATGACAAAGGCTTTAACAATATGTCCTCTAATTTCATCTGGAGCTGCGACTACAGCACATTCTTGTACAGCTTCATGTTTATTTAAAGCATCCTCTACCTCAAATGGCCCAATTGTATAGCCTGATGAAATAATGATGTCATCTCCTCGACCTTCAAACCAGAAGTAGCCATCTTCATCGCATTTGGCTTGGTCACCAGTAATATACCAATCTCCACGGAAGGCAGCTTGTGTACGTTCAGGCTCACGATAGTACTCCTTAAATAGAGCAGGAGAAGATTTGTGTACTGCAATATCTCCAACTTCTCCAATCGGTGCCTCTTTGCCCTCATGATCTATAATACGGACAATATTGCCTGGAGTAGGAACACCCATTGAACCCGGACGTAAATCAATATTTTCAAGTGTGCCGATTAATAAAGTATTTTCCGTTTGGCCATAGCCGTCGCGCACTTTAAGACCGAAGTTATTCATAAATGTTTCGATGACTGGTCGATTTAATGGTTCGCCAGCCGAAACAGCACTACGTAGAGAAGATAGATTATAGTCTTTTAAATTATCAATCTTCGCCATAATTCGATATTCCGTTGGAGTACAGCACAATACATTAACCTTTTCTTCTTGAAGCAGTTTAAGGTATGTTTTTGCATCAAATCCTCCGTGGTATACAAATGCAGTTGCGCCTAGCATAATAGTCGATAAAAATGGGCTCCAAATCCATTTTTGCCACCCTGGAGCAGCTGTAGCCCAAACTAAATCACCTTCACGTACACAAAGCCATTGTGAAGCGGCTGTTCTAATATGTGCATATCCCCATCCGTGTGAATGGACAACCCCTTTTGGTTTGCCAGTGGTGCCAGATGTATAAGAAAGAAATGCCATATCATCTCTTTTAGTAGCAGCTGCTGTAAATGTATCTGGCTGGGTACTTGCTAATTCATCTAAAGAGGTCCAATCACCAGTAGCAGTACCAATAACCAATTTATTATTTAAAGCCTCTACTGAAGAAGTAATACGATCTACCTCACTTGTGAACGCTTCATAAGCTATTACTGCCCTTGCAGAAGAGTGTTCCATACGATATTCTAAATCACTTGCACGTAACATTTCTGAACATGAAATAGGAACAATCCCAGCCTTTAGACAGCCAAGGAAGACAAAATAAGCTTCAGGCAGACGTGGAATAATAACTAATACGCGATCTCCTTTTTGAAGCCCCTTCTTCGTAAAGGCATGCGCGTATTGATTCATTTTTTGAACAAGTTCAACATAGGAAATTGTTTGACGCTCCTGCTGAGTATTTAGCCACCGTATAGCTTGGCGATCACTATCTTGAGAAAATTTCTCCAATTCCTCTGTAATATTATAGAATTCTGGTGCAATTAAATCGTTTGTTACCATGTGAACATTCCTCCCCCAAACAAATTTAATAGAAAATTCATAAAACTATTTCCATTTTAACAATTACAATAATATACAGCAAGAATATTTTGCGCACGAAATAGAAATATTGGATTTAATAGAGAACTATTAGGTTTCTAGTTACTGTATAGGAAGACTTCGACAAAAAATATAAAAATTTTCACAAAAAGTATTGCATAATTTATAATGCTTGCTATAATAATAAATGTACTTAAGAGGTTTTAAAAACCGAATTGAATAGTATTGTTCCGAAGTAGCTCAGTTGGTAGTAGCACCTGACTGTTAATCAGGTTGTCGCAGGTTCGAGTCCTGCCTTCGGAGCCATTTTTTTGCTCATTTTTAAAGATGGTGTTTACATAAAAAATATTAAAAAAGTGTTGCATCGTACGATAAAAAATGTTATCATAATACTTGTCTTGTTTGAGACATTTGAAAAATGGCCCCTTGGTCAAGTGGTTAAGACACCGCCCTTTCACGGCGGTAACACGGGTTCGAATCCCGTAGGGGTCACCATTTTTAAAGCATTGTAGTAATGCAAAGGTTTAAAAAAATAAAAAAACTGTGAAGAAATGAACACCTGTTTCTATGGAGGATTAGCTCAGCTGGGAGAGCATCTGCCTTACAAGCAGAGGGTCGGCGGTTCGAGCCCGTCATCCTCCACCATAATGTGTTATTTCGGAGGGGTAGCGAAGTGGCTAAACGCGGCGGACTGTAAATCCGCTCCTTAGGGTTCGGCGGTTCGAATCCGTCCCCCTCCACCAGTTTTTTATAATGATTGGGGTATAGCCAAGCGGTAAGGCAACGGATTTTGATTCCGTCATGCCTAGGTTCGAATCCTAGTACCCCAGCCATTTTTATTGTTTGAGCCATTAGCTCAGTTGGTAGAGCATCTGACTTTTAATCAGAGGGTCGAAGGTTCGAGTCCTTCATGGCTCACTTTTATAAAATAAAAAGTGTAACATTAACTACAGATACTAATCTCTTGCTGAAAACAGCAGGAGATTTTTTTATGTTCTTTTTAATTGTATAAATATTCACGAAATTGTAAGGTTGAGCCAAGGAGGATGTAGGCTTTACAATAGTCATACAACTTAAAGGGGGTATGAAAAAATGAATAAACTAAATATTTCTATTATTGGTGTACCAACTGATTATGGGCAAACTCGCAGAGGGGTAGATATGGGGCCGAGTGCTATCCGTTATGCAGGTGTTGTAGAGCGCTTGAAGGCAATAGGGCATGTAGTACATGATCAAGGGGATATACGTGTTAGTCAAAAACAAGAAGGCACTATTGTTGATAAACAGCTACTTAATTTAGAGGAAGTTATCGATGTAAGTACATCTTTGGCGAAAAGTGTAAATGAAGCAATTGAACAAAAGGAGTTTCCACTTGTACTTGGTGGCGACCATAGTATTGCTATTGGCACTCTTGCAGGACTTGGTGAGCATTACAAAAATTTAGGTGTTATTTGGTTTGATGCGCATGCCGACTTAAACACACCTGAAACGACACCGTCTGGTAATATACATGGTATGCCATTAGCTGTAAGCATTGGACTTGGTCATGAACGGTTAGTGAAAATTCGTAATAATGTACCGAAAATTAAACCTGAAAATGTCATTATTATTGGAGCGCGTTCTGTAGATCCAGGAGAACGTGAATTAATTAGTAAGCAAGGAATCAAAGTATATACAATGCACGAGGTAGATCGTCTTGGAATGACGCGTGTAATGGAAGATGCTCTAGCTTATTTAAGGGAGCGTAATGTAGATGGTTTGCATTTATCACTAGATTTAGATGGTTTAGATCCACTTTATACTCCAGGAGTTGGGACACCTGTACCTGGTGGTATTACATATCGAGAAAGTCATTTGGCAATGGAAATGCTTCAGGAGTCAGGTATGCTAACATCTGCTGAATTCGTTGAGGTTAATCCAATTTTAGATGAGAAGAATAGAACTGCCGATGTTGCAGTAGCATTAATGGGTTCTTTATTTGGCGAAACATTAGTTTAAAGAAATTTGACAAAAAATTGCCTGTTGCCACAATGTATAAAAATCTTTTGCTATAATTAATAACAAAATGAAACTTTTCTTATCGATGTGCCGTATAGTATAAGACAGTTGTAAAGGTGGAGAAGTCAACACAATGGATGCGTTAGTAAACAAGAAAATTAAACAAGTGCTTAAAGGTGATCAAAACGCATTTGCAGATATTGTGAGTCTCTATCAGCACAAACTGTACCAAGTATGCTATAGGATGTTAGGGAACAAGCAAGAATCTGAGGACATTGCACAAGAAGCTTTTGTTCGTGCCTATATGAACTTGCATACTTTTGATCAGAAAAGAAAATTTGCGACGTGGCTATATCGCATAGCGACAAACCTTTGTATAGACCGTATTCGGAAGAAAAAGCCAGATTACTATTTAGATGCAGAAGTAGCTGGTACAGAAGGACTTAATATGTACTCGCAGATCGCAGCAGATGACCAGCTACCTGAAGAACAGATAGAGCAAATGGAACTGCAAGATCGCATTCAATATGAAATTGGACGTTTGCCTGATAAATATCGTTCAGTTATAGTATTGAAATATATTGAAGAATTATCATTACAGGAAATTAGCGAGATTTTAGATATGCCTCTTGGAACGGTGAAAACGAGGATTCACCGCGGACGTGAAGCATTACGAAAGCAATTAAACAATCTGTAGGAGGGGGAGCGTCATGAATACTTGTCCAGAGCATATAATAGACTATATCCATGATTATTTAGATGGTGACATAAGTCGTGAGCATGAGCAAGAGTTAAAACGACATTTGCATACATGCAGTGATTGTAAACAGTTGATGCAGGAATTAAGTGAAACAATCGCCTTTGTGAAGAGCGCTTCCCACATTACATCACCTCCGCATTTTGAAGAAGCCGTGATGGCTCGTTTACCGAAACCTAAAAGTCGTGTAGGTATGCAAAAGTGGATTCGCCGACATCCACTCTTTGTGGCAGCAGCAGTTTTTTGTTTATTCATGAGTGCAACTTTACTAGGTAACTTCATGGATGACCGACAGTTCTCCGTGACTAAACAGCCAAACCTAGTTGTTGAAGGTCAAACGGTTATTGTGCCGAAGGGAGAAGTTGTAAAAGGTGACATTGTTGTTAAAAATGGTGATTTAATTGTTGAGGGTGAAGTGGATGGCAATGTCACTGTTATTAACGGACAGTATATGGCATCTTCGGCAGTTGTTTCGGGAAAAATAGAAGAAATTGACGAAGTATTCGAATGGCTTTGGTATACGATCAAAAATTCAGTAAAGTCTGCTGTAATATTCGAGGAGAAACAAGCAACTAAATAACACTCTATACGTCCTAATAGATAGTGCACGTGAGAGGCTGAAAGGTCTACTCTTTTGAGTAGACTTTTTATTTGAAAAAAGTTACATTTGATAAGAATGTGCTATACTTAAATGTGTATGGATTCGCAATGAAAAGTGGGGGATGCCACGTGCAAATTATCGAACATTTCGCTAATTTAACACCTGTGAATATTGTTATTAACTTATTAGATGTACTGCTCGTATGGTACGTTATTTATAAAATTTTAACCCTCATTAAAGGTACGAAGGCTGTCCAATTATTAAAAGGGATTTTCGTAATTATTATTGCGCGCCTTGCTACAGAATATTTAGGGTTAGAAACGTTAGGATGGATGTTACAACAAGTTATCGATTTCGGTTTCTTGGCGATTATTATCATTTTCCAACCTGAAATAAGACGAGGTCTTGAACAAATTGGTAGAGGGAAGTTATTCCAACGTTCAATTAATCAAGTTGAGGAAGAACAAACAAGGCTAATTGAGGCGATGAAGAAATCTGTTAGTTATATGGCCAAACGTCGTATAGGGGCGTTAATTTCTATTGAAAAAGAAACTGGTCTAAATGAATATATCGAAACGGGCATAGGACTAAATGCTGAGATTTCATCGGAGTTACTGATCAACATTTTTATACCTAATACACCGCTTCATGATGGAGCAGTAATTATGCAAAAAGATAAAATATCGGCGGCAGCCTGTTATTTACCGCTTTCTGAGAGTCCGTTTATCTCTAAAGAGCTTGGGACGCGCCACCGAGCTGCACTCGGCTTAAGTGAAGTGACAGATGCCATTACTATTGTCGTATCAGAAGAAACCGGTGCCATTAGTCTTACAATGAATGGTAATCTTCACCGAAATCTTTCTCTAGAGGAATTCGAAGGACTGTTACGTAAAATGTGGTTCGGATTAGCACAGGAGTCAGATGCAGCCTCTAAGTTAACTTGGAGGGGGAAAAAGAATGGATAAAATGATGGATAGCCCTTGGGTGTTACGAATCGTTGCACTATTTCTAGCCTTTTTGTTATTTTTCTCCGTTCGTACCGAATTATCTCCTAAAAATAAAACAATAACGAGTGAGCAAACAGTAGTGATTCGCGATGTGCCAGTAGATGTTTTTTATGACGATAAGAACCTTATTGTAACGGGGATACCAAAGACGGTAAACGTTACGATAAAAGGTCCAACGCCACTCGCTTTAAAAGCTCAAACTTCGAGAGATTTTTCTATATTTGCGGATTTGAGTAAATTACTCATAGGTGAGCATAATGTTAAACTACAATACGAAAATATTTCTGATAAGTTGCAAGTTACATTAGACCCAGCAACTGTTAAGGTAAACATTGAGGAAAAGGTCACACAAGAGTTTCGTGTTGACCCTGAGCTAAATACTCGTTTAATTGAAGAAGGGTATATTTTAAATGGCATGGCTGCTAATCCAGCTACGGTGTATATTACAGGTGCCAAAAGTGCAATTGAAAATATTAGCTATGTAAAAGCTACCGTAACGGGTGAACAAGGCTTGAAAGAACCGTTCTCACAAGTAGCGGCAGTTAAAGTACTAGATCGTGATTTAAATAAGTTAGACGTGACGATTGAACCGGGGACTGTGAAGGTACAAGTAGATATTGGAGCTTACAGTAGAGAGTTACCGGTTGTGCTGAAGGAAATAGGAAAAGCGGAGAATGGTATTACCGTCAACCAATTAACAATTAGTCCTACAAAGGTGAGAGTATACGGTAGGAAATCTATCATAGATGCTTTAACTGCAATACCAGTAGAGGTTGATTTATCAAAAATTACAGAATCAAAAACTTATGAATTTGATGTGAAATTGCCCGAAGGTGTGACAAAAATATCTGATACGAAAATTAAAGTGAAGGCCGATATTACGAAGGCAGAGCAGGAAAAAACAACAACGACAACAACTACTACCACTCCTGCTCCTACACCTACTCCTTCGCTACCTTCGCCACCTTCAGAGGAGACTAACACTCCTTCTGATAACAACACGCCGCCTACTGATAAAACAGAAGAAGATATTGATTCTTAAACAATAACTGACTATAATTTTATTTTGATTCAGTAGAGATTTCGTTCTCTATCGGTAAGGGTATTCTTTAACGAGAAGAAGTTGCTCGGGCTAAAATCAAAATACCCTATCCCTAAAATTTATCTGTGCCTATTTACAAGCCCAAATAAATTACATAGGGGTAAAATTATAGTTACCAGTGAATGAACGAAAATAGACTTTTCCAAAAGTAAGCAGACGAGTGGTCTAGTTGTCAGCGTAGACAAGCATGATCGCCGTCTTGCATTGAAGGAGAGAATAATCAAAATGGGTAAATATTTTGGAACAGATGGCGTCCGTGGCGTCGCGAATAGTGAATTAACACCGGAGTTTGCATTTAAACTTGGCCGCGTAGGTGGTTACGTTTTAACGAAGGATGCAACTGACCGTCCAAAGGTATTAATCGGTCGTGACACACGTATTTCAGGTGAAATGCTTGAAGGTGCACTTGTAGCTGGTCTTTTATCAATCGGCGTAGAGGTAATGCGTCTTGGTGTTATTTCGACACCAGGTGTGGCTTATCTTACTCGAATGATGAGCGCAAATGCAGGCGTTATGATTTCAGCTTCACATAACCCAGTAGCTGACAATGGTATTAAATTTTTCGGCCCTGATGGCTTTAAGCTAACAGATGCGCAAGAAGCTGAAATCGAAGCAATATTAGATGCTCAAGAAGATACTTTGCCACGCCCAATCGGGGCAGATTTAGGTTCTGTAAGCGACTACTTCGAGGGTGGACAAAAATATATTCAATACTTAAAACAAACAGTGGCTGAAGAATTTGAGGGCATCCACGTAGCATTAGATTGTGCACATGGCGCTACGTCTTCACTAGCTACACACCTATTTGCAGATTTAGAAGCGGATATCTCAACGATGGGTGCCTCACCAACAGGCTTAAATATTAATGACGGTGTCGGTTCAACACATCCAGAAGGATTAGCTAAATTTGTCACAGAAAAGGGTGCTGATGTTGGTTTAGCATTCGATGGCGATGGTGACCGTTTAATCGCTGTAGATGAAAACGGTAAAATTGTTGATGGTGATCAAATTATGTTCATCATTGGTAAGTATTTAAATACAGTTGGTCGCTTGAAAAAGCAAACAATCGTTTCGACGGTTATGAGTAACATGGGCTTCTACAAAGCTGTTGAAGATAACGATATGCATAGTGTACAAACTGCTGTAGGTGATCGTTACGTTGTGGAAGAAATGCGTGCTAATGATTATAATCTTGGCGGCGAGCAATCTGGTCATATTGTTTTCCTAGACTTTAACACAACTGGTGATGGCTTATTAACAGGTATTCAGCTTGTTAACATTATGAAAGCTACAGGTAAAAAACTATCAGAGCTTGCTTCTGAAATGAAAATTTTCCCGCAGCGTTTAGTCAACGTACGTGTAACAGACAAGCATGCTGTGACAGAAAATGCAAAAGTTGCTGCAGTGATTGCTGAGGTAGAAGCAGACATGGCTGGTAACGGTCGCGTATTAGTGCGTCCTTCAGGTACTGAGCCACTTGTACGAGTAATGGTGGAAGCGGCTACAGAAGAAGACTGCGAGCGTTATGTAGGGCGTATAGCAGATGTTGTCCGTTCTGAAATGGGCTTAACTGAATAAATAGTATATGAACTCGATTTCCTTTGATAGGAGGTCGAGTTTTTATTTTTTGTTCCGTACAAATTAAACGTTGGCTTTAATTATTGAAAGCTCTAGCAATGAAAAAATGAATGCTTTCGAAGAGAATGGGAACAGTAGTACAGAGTCACAATAACAAGGAGTGTTGTATTGCAATGGCTAAAATTGCTACAGTGATTACCAATATGTTTGAGGATGCTGAATATACAAGTCCTAAAGGAGCATTAGAAGCGGCAGGTCATGAATTAATAACAATTGATACGACGGCAGGCATTGAGGTAGAAGGTAAGCATGGAGAGAAAGTAAAAATCGATAAAGATATCGATGAGGTAAATGCCTCTGATTTCGACGCATTATTCATCCCAGGCGGTTTTTCTCCCGATATACTACGCGTAGATGATCGTATTGTGGCATTTGTCAAAGAATTTATGGATGAGATGAAACCAACCTTTGCTATTTGTCATGGACCTCAATTACTCATTACGGCAAAAACATTAACTGGTCGTGACACAACTGGCTACAAATCAATCCGAGTAGATTTAGAAAATGCAGGTGCGATATTCCATGACGAGGAAGTTTTTGTTTGCCAAAAACAATTAGTAACAAGTCGCACACCGGAGGATTTACCAGCATTTAATCGAGAAATTGTGAAATTATTGGAGAGTAACGAAGGCTAAGCTTAAAAGGCACAAGTAAGTTCGCCTGTGCCTTTTATCTATAAACTCAATCCAATAGCCCTACTTCTTTTTTAACGCTATAATAGCATTGGTAATTTGTCCAAGTCCGATACCAATGATAATCCCAACACCAGCGCCGATTGCCGTGTCGATCCAGCCTCTATCAACAAAAGCTTCATATCCACCGCCGGATAAAAAACCGCTTAATCCGCCGATACCTAAACCTAAAAACAGGAAGCCACCATAAAATAACCCGATTGCCTCATAATCTGCGGGATCACGATTTTCGTAATACTGCTGGAAGCGTTCATTTAAATCCTCAGATTGCTCAGAGTTACTGGCGAATTGCAATTCCTCGCTAGCCTTATTAAAAGCTTCCTGCTCCGTTAAGCCTTGTGACATTAAATCATTCATATAATCGCTCATATAGAGTATCATGTCATCTTGCGCTTCTCGTCCCTGATCGGAACGCCCTTTAAACTTCGACAATTGATTGTCAATTTTCCGTTTAGTTTGCCCACTTTTCTTGCGCAGCTTTTCTATATAAGTCATCTCAGCGTCCTGCAAATAATTCTGGGATTGTTCTTTTGCAAAACGATTAATTCTCTCCTGAATTTCACGACTAAAGCTCATGTTTGTTCCCTCCATTATTTCTTAAAATTTCAATACGACTACTTAAAAAATCCCATTTAGCCCAGAAGGACATCAATTTTTCTCGTCCTTGTTCATTAAGCGTATAAAATTTCCTTGGTGGACCCATTTCAGATGGCTTTTTGACAATATTGACAAGACGATTTCTTTCCAATCGCATAAGTAACGCATACACAGTTCCTTCAGCTATGCCTTCGAATCCCATCTGCGTGAGATATTTAACAATTTCATAACCATATATTTCACCACGGCTAATGATTTCTAATACAATACCTTCTAAAACTCCTTTGAGCATTTCACTCAGATTATCCACGATCTCACCCCCAGGCTTAGCATTACCTGTACTAAGTGTTGCTAAGTACTGTATATAGTATTGCTAAGTAGCGGCTTTGTCAAGCGATTGAAAAATGGGATTTTCGTTCAGATGAATTTTATTTTTGGCGCAATTTATTTTCGGCTCTGTTCAAAACAAATCCATAACCGAAAATACTTGTTGCTGAAAAAATCATCATAATTTTAACTTCTTTCAAAATGTTTTATGTAACGTAAGTGAAACGGCTGTTACAAGTGTTTTGGTAGCGAAAGCAAAGCGACAGCGGCAAATGTTTTCTGCGCGACAGCGGCAATTATGCCGAGGCACAATTGATTAAGAATCTCAAGATAATGCTTTATAGCAGATTGTTTGTCTACTTTTTGTCACTGAAAAGTAGGATAAATAGGTGTTTTTTATAACGAAAATTTGACGTACAGCATATGATTGAGTATGATGGAGAAGTTGAATATGAGGTCCGACCTTATCATTTAACAAGAGCGCATAAGGAGGGAAGAAAGCGCAAAATCGGAAAACAATTATAGCGCCTGAGCTGAAGAAATTGGACGAAACGATCTTCAGCAGACGAGGTGGAGGTTTATCGAAAATTCGGCGGATGCCTCCCGATCGACATACCCGATTGTCACTTTTCATTTTGAAAGCATTTAAGCGATTGAATGTACAGAAAATGAAAAAGGTATAGTTAAAGCAATAGATAAATAGAGAAACCTCATGTATCGAATGTTTACTATTCAGATGGCTGAATGAGTGTTAACAATGTGCATGTATTAGTTTGCTTATTTTATTTAACTTCTTTCAGCAGGTGTCCAAACATCCACTAAAAGAAGTTAAAGCATCCGGCGGATGTCCGGGAATTATGCCGGGGTATAATTGATAAATAAGCATGGCTTTTACATTCATAAAAAAATTCGATAGCTTGAGGTCTAATTTGTCATTGCGACAAATTGACAATATCGGAGGAAAAGAAATTTATGTGTGGAATTGTAGGATATATTGGTGAAGCAGATGCAAAGGAAATCTTATTAAAAGGCTTAGAGAAACTAGAGTATCGTGGCTATGACTCAGCGGGTATTGCAGTACGTAATGAAGAGGGTGTAACAGTCTTCAAAGAAAAGGGACGTATTGCAGATTTACGTGACGCAGTGGACGAGGACGTTGCTGCAAGAGTTGGTATTGGTCATACACGTTGGGCAACTCATGGTGTACCAAACCGTTTGAATGCACACCCTCACCAAAGTGAATCAGGACGTTTTACGCTAGTACACAACGGAGTTATTGAAAACTATCATTTATTACAAAAAACTTATTTAAAAGGTATTTCGATGAAATCTGATACAGACACAGAGGTCATCGTGCAATTAGTAGAGCTATTTGTAAAAGAAGGTTTAAGCACGGCTGAAGCGTTCCGTAAAACTTTATCTTTATTACACGGCTCTTACGCATTGGCTCTTTTAGATGCAGAAGCGGCAGATACAATTTTCGTTGCGAAAAACAAATCTCCACTTTTAGTAGGTGTTGGTGAAGGCTTTAATGTTGTTGCTTCAGATGCAATGGCGATGCTACAGGTAACAGATCAATATGTGGAGCTACACGATAAAGAGGTCGTAATCGTACACAAAGCTAGCGTTGAAATTACAAAGTTAGACGGTACATTAGTAGAGCGTGCACCATATACAGCAGAGCTCGATATGAGCGATATTGAAAAAGGTACGTACCCTCACTATATGCTAAAAGAAATGGATGAGCAGCCAACAGTTATTCGTAAAATCATTCAAGCGTACGAAGGTGAGAATGGCGAATTAACAATTGACGCTAATATTTTAGAAGCATTACGAGCAGCAGACCGTCTATATATTATTGCAGCCGGCACAAGCTATCATGCAGGTCTAATCGGTAAGCAATATTTCGAAAAAATGGCTGGTATCCCAGTGGAAGTTCATATTTCAAGTGAATTCGGCTACAATATGCCATTACTTTCAGAAAAACCATTGTTTATCTTTATTACACAATCAGGTGAAACAGCAGATAGCCGTCAAGTACTTGTGAAAATTAAAGAGCTTGGTTATCCAACATTAACTATTACAAACGTACCTGGCTCTACTCTATCACGTGAGGCAGACCATACACTTTTATTACATGCAGGCCCAGAAATTGCAGTAGCTTCTACAAAAGCGTATGTAGCGCAAGTAGCTGTACTTGCTCTAACAGCATATGTAACAGCGAAAGCTAATGGCAAGGGCTTAGAATACGATTTAAAACAAGAACTTGCGATTGCAGCAAACGGTATTCAAACAATTATCGATTCAAAAGATGTTTTAGAGGATATTGCTGAGGACTACTTAAAAATCGCACGCAACGCATTCTTCATCGGCCGTAACATAGATTTCTATGTAAGCCTTGAGGGTGCCTTGAAGCTAAAAGAAATCTCTTATATCCAAGCAGAAGGCTTCGCAGGTGGCGAGCTAAAACACGGAACAATTGCCTTAATCGAAGAAGGTACACCGGTGTTTGCCCTTGTTACACAAGAAGCAGTAGGATTAAACATCCGTGGTAACGTCAAAGAGGTAGCTGCACGTGGAGCATACCCATGCATTATTGCCATGGCTGGCGTAGACGAAGACGGTGACCGTTTAGTAATCCCTCAAGTTCATGAATTACTAACACCTCTTGTTTCTGTAGTGCCATTACAATTAATTAGCTATTACGCAGCACTACACCGCCGCTGTGATGTGGATAAACCACGTAACTTGGCTAAATCGGTAACTGTTGAGTAATTGTTGAGATAGAGATCACTTGTGTGTTTTCGAATAATAAAGTACTAATCTAGATAATAAAGACTTAAACTGGATAATAAAGTTCTGAACTGAATAATAAAGTTGTATATTATTGATGATATTTGTTTATAATCGTATTTAAGGTAATTATTACCTTAAATACGATTTTTTATTTTCGCAAAAAGGGGGTTAAATGAAATATGGCAAAAAGAAAGAGTAGATGGACGGAAGAAAAAATCGGACGTTATTTAAAGGAAGGTAGAGGTCAAGGGGAATTAAGCGAGTATATTCCGTGGTTAAATGTACAAGACTTTCCTTCGAATGGGAATGTAACACGAATAAATGGCTGGAAGACTACAAGGAAGCATGAATTCTTTTCTAATTTAGAGAGAAGTTATTTCTTTTTATTAGATTGGTCAGATGACGTAATAGATATTAGAGAACAATTTCCAATAGATAGGGAGCTAACTTTTCAAATTGCAGAGGAAAAAGGCATTTCTCATCCTATTGATAATATAAGTAATACAATTATTCCGATGACGACAGATTTTTTAATCACCTTAATAAAAAATAAGAGTAGAGTTTATTTAGCTCGAACAGTTAAGCCAAGTAAAGATTTAGAAGAACCTAGGATAATTGAGAAATTTGAAATTGAACGAGAATATTGGGAGAAGAAAGGTATTGATTGGGGGATTATTACGGAAAAAGAATTACCAACGGGACTTGTTAAAAACATTCAATGGATACATAAATTTTATTTCTTGAATTCAAAAGAAGATGAATTATTAGCGTTGGAATTTTTAAAGGCGCTTAATACTACTAAAAATAGACAGAATACAAAGATAATTCAGTTGTGCAATAATTTTGATGAGGAATACAATTTAGAGGTAGGGACTGCACTTACGTATGTTAAATACTTAATTGCAAGAAAGATGATTGTCTTTAATATGATGGAGAAGTTGGACATTCGAAAGTTAAAAATAGGTGAAATAACTATAAAGGGTAGTGGAGGAAATAAAATTGATTACATTAGCGGTTAATGAGCTGATAGAGGATTTAACAAATAATAAGATTTATCGCTTGTTATGGATGGATGAAACCAGTACCATCTCCTATGTTATAGATGTAGAATCCTCAAAAGCATTACCTAGGTTAATGAAGATTAAAGAATTATCTCAAGGATTATTAGAAGGTATATACGTTAAGCTAGAAACACAAAATGGTAATCAACAAAGAATTAATGATCTAACTAATAAAGAGAGGGAAATTAGAGATAATGCTTGGGACTTGATTAAAGATTTAGTACAAGATGAACCATCAATTTACATAAGTGAGTTAAGAGGAAAAGAAGTACGGAAATTAGAGAGTGAGAAGCAGTTTGCAAGAGCAACATTATATAAATATTTAAGGCGATATTGGCAAGGTGGAAAGACAACTAATTGTCTTATTCCTAATTATAGGAATTCAGGAGCGAAAGGTAAACAGAGAAGAAGTGGTGAGAAAAAGAGAGGGCGTCCGAGGTTAGGAGATACAATAGGTATTAATGTTACGGGAGAAACGAAAGAAATTTTTCGAAAGGCTATAAAAAAATACTACCTAACAGACAAGAGGAATACATTAACATTTGCCTATAAGATGATGATTAAAGAATTTTATGCAGGAGAAGTTAGATATGAGAACGGGATAAAATACATTGCAATATTAGATGAGAATATTATCCCTACTATGGCTCAATTTAAATATTGGTATGAAAAAGAATTTAATGTCGAACAAGTTATCAAAAAACGTGATGGTATAAAAAGTTTTGAGCGAAACAATAGAGCTATATTGGGTTCATCAACATATGAAACACTTGGACCTGGTTCACGATATCAGATTGATGCTACTGTGGCTAATATATATTTAATTTCAAGCTATAACTCAGATTGGATAGTAGGTAGACCCATTATCTATTTTGTTATAGATGTATATTCACACTTAATAACAGGAATGTATATTGGTTTTGAAGGACCATCATGGGCGGGAATGATGATGGCCATTGCTAATGCTGCATCAGACAAAAAAGAATTCTGTAGTAGTTATGGGATAAATATTTCGAATGAATGGTGGCCGTCAGCTCATTTACCAGAAATTATTATAGGAGATAGAGGTGAGTTAGAGGGATATAATGTTAACAGTTTAATAAATGGATTAAATATTTCTATTGAAAACACTCCTTCATTTAGACCTGATTGGAAAGGTATTGTTGAAAAGTTATTTGACACCACCCAAGAAAAGATAAAGCCTTTCTTACCGGGTTATATACAAACAGATTTTGGAGAAAGAGGAGCTACAGACTATCGATTGCAAGCCAAGTTAACACTTGAACAATATACAAAAATTATTATTAATTTCGTTTTATATTATAACAAGAATTATTATATGAAAAACTATGCAAGAGATACAGGAATGATCGAAGACAATGTTAAACCTACCCCAATCGAACTTTGGAAATGGGGAATTAATAATAGAGCAGGAAAGTTAAGGAAGACAGATTCTAATACTGTTAGGTTCTATTTAATGCCGAAGGATAAAGCTACTGTAACTTCTAAGGGTATAAAATTTAAAGGAATGCTATATAGTTGTGAAATGGCAATAAAAGAATCGTGGTTTGTTAACGCTAGAATGAACAAAAGTTGGAAAGTTGATATATCATATGATCCTAGAAATATGGATAACATTTATCTTCATACTAAAGCGGAATCTCTTTTTGAGATGTGTTCACTTTTAGAACACCAAGAGAGATACCAAGGGAAAGTTATTGATGAAATCGAACAATTAATTAGGACTGAACGAGATGATTACAAAAAAAATGAACATGCAATACTTCAAGAAGAGGTTAATCTTTTCAGTAATATTGAAGCGATTGTTAAGGAGTCTGTACAAATTGCTAATCAAACTCAAAGTAAGGATATTACTAAAACACAAAAGACTAAAAGCATTAGGGAGAATAGAAAAGTCGAAAAAGTTTTACAAAGAGAGCAGGAGTCCTTTCAATTAGGTATACCACAAAAGAATAATAATGAAAATATTATAGATTTCAAACCTAGTGAGCTTGATGCAGAAACCTCAGAAACCTCTTTAATTAAGGAGTTATTTAATAAACGGAGAGGATTGAAAAGGGAATGAACAGTGGAAAAACAATTGAATTAGAGAACGGTATAAAGGTGCAAAAGGCCGAGTACCTTGAGCAAGAAAATATAGAGTATAGTGGGAATCCACTTATCGAAGCGTTACCCCCAATTCTCTCTAAAGAAGAAGCATTTGAACAGCTTAGCTTTTTACCTTTATATCATGAAAATGAAAGAAATGTATCAAATCATCACAGATATCATTCATTGCTACGTTTATCTCGCTTTTATCAACCGATTAATCAAACTTTAAATTTGGAACAACGTTTTTCAGGATTTATTAGGTATGGATATGTCAGTAGGAATCCTCTGCAAAAGAAACACGTGCAGGTACTTAATGAATTGCATAGTAGATTGATTAATAAAGAAGGGCTAGGTCTGCCACCAGACATACGTTCTTCAGCATCTAGTTTTACCTTGATGGGCTTCTCGGGGATAGGGAAAACCTCTGCCATAGAAAGGATATTATCACTGTATCCTCAAGTAATTTTACATCAAGAACCTATTAATAGCATTCAAATAGTGTGGTTAAAGTTGAATTGTCCTCATGATGGATCGCTAAAAACCCTATGTATGGATTTTTTTCAAAAAATTGATGTGCTAATAGGTACGAATTATTTTGAGAAATATGGAAAAAGGACAAACTCAATTAGTTCTATGGTAACTAGGATGGGCCAAGTCGCACGTATACACTTTATTGGAGCTCTAATTATTGATGAAATTCAACATTTATTATCAGCATCAGGAGTTGCGTCAGAGATAATGATGAATTTCTTTGTAACTTTAGTTAATGAAATCGGTGTACCAGTGATGTTTATTGGAACAATGAAAGCTAAGGTTTTGTTGCAAAAAGATTTTAGACAGGCACGAAGAAGTAGTGGACAAGGGGATATGATTTGGCAACAAATGAAACAAGATGATGATTGGGAAGTCTTAATTACAAGCATGTGGGATTATCAATGGACGAAGGAACGTACAGAACTGACAAGTGAATTATTTAACACTATACATGAAGAGAGCCAGGGCATTGTCGATGTTGCGGTAAAATTGTATTTACTTGCGCAAGTCAGGGCGATAGATTCTGGACTTGAAAAAATAACCTCACAACTTATACAAAAAGTAGCTAAAAGGGATTTACAGATACTACAGCCTATGTTGAAAGCTCTAAAATCTGGGGATCCACGTGAGATTGCTAAATATGAGGATATTGTTCCAATAAATATAGAAGAATATATTCAAAATAGACTTCCAGTAATGGATCTTAAAGAGCACATTAGAGCAAAGAAAGAAGAAATTTCACAGAATAGATTAAATAAAGATTTATCTAAATTGGAAAAATTAATTATATCCTTAATCAATCTAGATATTAATGAAAACGTTGCTGAAAATGCTGCTAAATATGTATTGAAAAAATCCCCAGAATTAACTATTCAACAGTTAATGGCTGCATCACTTCAATACATTGAAGAAATTAAAGAAAACAGAAGAAATATAAAAAATGGAGCAGTTGATAGTAAATTAAAATCAATAATTAATAAAGGAAAAAAGAATAAACGCTCTGCTTATGAGGCATTATGTGAAGAAGGATATATAAAAAATCCTTTGGAAGACTTTATAATGTAAGGGTGTGTAACAAAATGATAGCTTTTTTTCCATCATTATATAAAGATGAACTATTATATAGTGCTCTAGCTAGATATCATAAATGCTCAGGAAATTTAAATAATAAAGAATCAGCTTTAGATTTGTTTGAAAAAAGGAAGGCATATATAATTTCTGATTTAACTACTGATTTAGAAATATTATTTAACAAAGTAAAGCATTTTTCTATTTCAAGTATTAATGATTGGATAGATCATCATACATTATATAACTACTATACAAATTTTATTTCAAAAGAAATTAAACAGAAAGTTCGAGATAATATGTTACACAGCGGTGGTAATAATTCCTTGCATTATTCAACAGGTCAAATGGCTGGGATAGTAAAAGAACCAGTCTATTTTCGTTATTGTCCTAATTGTTTAGAGGAAGATATTCAAATGTACGGGGAAACATATTGGCGGACATATCACCAATTGCCAAGTGTGTTTATTTGCTTAAAGCATTCTGTCTTGCTTGAAGATAGTTCAATCTTAGTAAGGCAAGGGAATTCATCATTTTTTTATCCAAACATCGAAAACTGTTTAACGAATAAAAATAAATGCGATACTTCAAAAATAGATTTAGAATTACTACAAATGTTTGCTATTGAAAGTTATAAATTAACTAATAAAAATTATGAATTTGATCAGTTGAATTTAATAGAAATTTATCACTTTCTCTTGCAACGTGAAGGGTACGTAAAAACAAATGGTACTATTGATCAAAGGCGATTAGAAGAAGATTTTATTAAGAAATTTAATATTAATTTTTTAAAATTGATGCAATCAAAGCCGAGTGGGGTAGATGGAAACTGCTGGTTAAGAGCAATAACGAGAAAACATCGGAAGTCTTTCCATCCAATACGGCATTTACTGTTCATTCATTTTTTAGGTGAATCAGTGGACACAATTAATAAATATGCAAATAAATTTTATAGACCATTTGGTGAAGGACCATATTTATGTTTAAATCCTGCAGCTAATCACTATCTAAAACCTGTAATTACAAATTTAAAGGTAACACGTTGCAGTGATACTAAAAGGCCGGTAGGTACCTTCACTTGCACATGTGGCTTTGTTTACTCACGTAGGGGCCCGGATAAAACACCAGAAGATACAATGAAAATGGGGCGCATTAGAAGATTTGGAGATGAATGGTTAAATAAACTAGATCTGTTAATCGAAAATGATAAGTTAAGTTATAGGGCCTGTTCAAGAATTTTAAAAGTTGATACGAACACAATCATTAAGTATTCAAGACAAAGAAAAAGTAAGCCAATTAACAAGGAAAATAATATTAAATGTGTTCCGAAACAACTATGGTTAGATTTAATTAAACAATATCCTACATTATCAAAAACAGAACTTAGAAAAATGAACCCTTCACTTTACATGCGCATTTATAGGAATGATAAGGAATGGTTAAAAAAGAATCCGCCATCTGCTAAAGCTAATGTTGTTATTAATAAAAGGGTGGATTGGTTGAAGAGAGATCTTCAAATACTTGATGAAGTTAAAAAAGTAGTGGGAGATTTAAGTTCTAGGGAAAAGCCTGTTAGAATAACAGTAAGTAGTATAGGTAAGAATATTAATCAAAAAGCACTATTAGAGAAAAAATTGAATAAATTGCCGAATATGAAGGAATACATCGAGAACGTTAAAGAAAACATAACAGATTTTCAAAAGAGGCGTATTACTTGGTCAATAAAACAATTAAAGAATGAAGAAATTGAAGTTTGGAAAATAATGCTTAAAGCAGGAATCAAAAAAAGGTTTTATCCAGAGTTAGAGTTAGAAATAAATAAGCAGATTAAAAATTCTAAACACCCAATTCGGTATAAACTATACCAGGAAGAGCTGCGTATTATAAGACACTGAGTAGTATTTTTGAGACAGAATGAACCTCCTTAGTACAGGCAATTTTCGGTATTGAACCGGCGACCAGTTGTTTATTTTCGTTTTAACCCCGATATTGTATTAATAAGTGTATTCTTCGACAATATTTATTACACACGTATTTGTTGCGCGATAAATATCATCTAGGTAGAACGCTACAGACTCTAGCAAGGAAAGAAACGTTTTAATTGAGGAATTACATTGGGCTTGCCTTTACAAGACTAGCCCAATGTAATTCCTTTATCTTTAATTGCTTTTGGATAGGCGTTAGAAAAATGTTTGATGAAATTTATTAAAATGGATAAGGGGTACCATCTGGAAAATTCAGATTTAGAACTTCATCAAAAGCTGTGTCATGCCATACTAGATTTATTCCAAGTTGATAATTTCCATGGGGCTTTTCGAAATTCCTAGTAGAAGTATTGAAGGAGTCTAAGTGTTTTTTAAAAGCAATCTGTTCATCAATTTTGGGAAATGAGTTTAATAAATCGAATTCATAGAATACAAAATACATAGGATTGTCAGTAGAAATCATATTAACGTCATTATGTATTTTTTTGGATAAATAAGTATCGCCATAAGAAGTTGTACCATGCCATCCTCTAATAAAACGTTTCTCTATTCCTTCAATTCGAGATACTTCTCCAATCTTAGTGAATGCATTATAAGTATTAAGGTTTTTAAATCTATAAAAATAAATTCCTAACGAATTCGCTAATTCCTTTTCTTGTAGAGCTTCTAGTATTTCATTATTAGTTTTGTTTAAAACTTGTTGTGGTGAAGTCATTAAAAATACAAATACTTTTTGATTAGCATTTGACCTACCACTATTGGCTTTATATTTTTTTGCTATATACATAAGTTCACTCTCCATAAATTATAGTGGGATTAATTCACGTATTCAAAAACATTTCACTCACCATAAGATTAAACAAATAATGGTGAAATTAAAAGTATCTATTCGATTAATTAAATATTAGGTATAATAACCAAATGAAAATTATTACAAAAATGTGAATGTGATAAGCTTCCTAATAGTATATTGAGGGTGTTTCAATTTTAGAAATTATTAGCAGAAAAATAGAATAATGATAGCGAAAATAATTTAAATTTTTATATGTTAGTGGGATGAGGGTGATAATTATGGGGTTTGAAAAATTTGATAATGGATGGCGATTTGCAAATTTTAAGGATTTAAATAAGTATATTCATGATGAGACAGAGGTAGATAAATATTATTCTAATTATATGAAAAAATACAGTAATTTATTTAATGGATCAAAAGATATAGATGTGATTGAATGGCAAATTAGGATACGCAGAGCATTAAAAGAATTATTTACATCAGCCTCTTTTTATATCGAATCTAAAAAAATGCTAGAAGAAAAATATTATTCTTCTTACTATTATCTAACTTATTACTGTTATTTTCATGCTTTGTTAGGAAATTTATATTTATTACCTGAAAAAAAGGTTGATGATCTATTAAATATTTCTCATTCTAAAGTAATCAATTCATTTAATTCTAACTTTTGTTTGGGTAAATATGGAATTATTAAAGACGATGTAAAGAAAAATTTTGGAACACTAAAGTTTATGAGGGAATATTATTCATATAATATGCCATTAAATGAATACTTAGATGAGATTAAAGGAATTACACAACCTTATCTATTTTTAGAGGAAGCAATAAAGCCGCTTTTTCAATTAATTAGTTTACACTCACTGATGTTGGAAAAATGCTATTTAAAATTCTTTAAGAGTATACCTAAAACAATGACTAAAATGGAAGAACAAAATTTTATTGTAGAAACATTTTTAAAAATAAATGCAGTAAAACATCCATATGAAAATAAAGAGTTATTGGATTGGTCAGATAAAAGAGCTTTAATGGAAATGAGAAATTATGGATATACAATTCAATTTATTTTAATTGATATGGAACATTTTATGGATGATTTTAGGTGTATGTCCAAGGATAGAAGCGATGATGAAATTAATATTTTTGTGGAAAAAGTACTGTTTGATTACGAGAGGGCGAACAAATATACAGCTTCTTTATTAGAAAAACAAAAATAATGTATGTGAATCAATTTTATAAATCAAATTTTCGAATTAAGGGGAGTACTCGTGTATAAGGTATAAGAATAATGAGATAAATAATTTAAAAGTGAATGGAACAAGACAAATTTAATTATTAATCAAAATAGGAGAAATAATATGATTGGCCATTTTCCAAAACCTTATAAAGATGAATTATACTACAGTATACTTGCGCGATATCATAATCATTCTATGAATATTTCAAAATCACAAACTTTATTAGAACTTACTGGGAAATACCGTGCAATTAACTTAGAGCTACCGTTAGGCTTAGATTATTTTGTATCTGTAGTGAAACCATTTTCCAATATGTATTCAAAAGATTATTTTATCGATAATCATACAGTAATACCTTTTGTAAAACCTTTTAAGAAGGAGAAATGGTTTAATAGACCAATAAATAGAAGCTTGAAAAGTTCGCATTTATTCGATATGTCTGAAAGGCGAAAGGAAGACGTTACATCTAAAGAGTACATATATTATTGTTCAAACTGTTTAAAAGAACAATTTGAAATGTATGGTGAAGGTTATTGGAATAGAATCCATCAAATTCCGGGTGTATATGTTTGTACAAAACACTGCAATGCTTTAAATCAACTAAGCAATCAACACCATCTTCGTGACTTGGAATTTATTATACCTGAAAGAAAGGATATAAAATGTTCCGAGAAAATTTATTGTGATGATGTGATGGAAGCATTAATAAATTTAGCTAAGGATGTTGAATATGTTACTCGAATGAACTATGGTTCACTTTCCAATGAATTCTTATTTCAAAAATATAAAACACTTTTAGAGATAAAGGGCATTGCATATCCAGCGCGACAAAGGCAAAAAAAACTAATAAATCAAATGTTAGATTTCTATCCTGAGAAGTTTTTGGAATTGCTAAACTCATCTTTTCATAAGGATGAAAAATCAACTTGGCTAAATTGTTTAAATGATCATAATAAATCTATTGTTCGATTACACCCAATTCGGCATTTACTTTTAATGCGATTTTTATGTGATTCAGCAAGGAACTTCTTCGAAGAAGAGTATGTATACGAACCATTTGGAAGGGGTCCATGGATTTGTATGAATCCCTTAGCCCCTCACTACTTACAAAACGTAATCGAAAAGGTGAATATTGATTTTAATAATTTTCAAAGGGTAATTACAGGAGAAATGATTTGTGGTTGTGGATTTGGATATCGTCTAAAAGAACCAGAGAAATCACCTTTAGAATTAAAGCATTTTAATAATAGAATAATTCAAAAAGGACATGTATGGGATAGAAAAATCAATGATTTTTTAAACGAAAAGCTAACAATTAAAGAGATTGCACTCAGAACAAAAATGAATAGAGATACAATAACTAGAATTATAAAGAATAGTACGATAAAAAATAATGAAATAAAACGGGCTGAAAAGATTAGGCAGAGAAATGAAAAAACAAATGAATATAGGAAAATATGGTTGGAAATACGTTTGATTTATCCGAATTATTCACGTTCTAAACTTAAGCAAGTAAATAAGAAGGTTTATGAATGGCTTTGGAAATTAGACAAGGATTGGTTTAATCAAAATTCTCCACCATCAATAATGGGTGCCAATTCTAAGATTAAAAAGTACTCATTTGAAGAAGATTCATTTTTTTTACATAAAGCAAAGAATTTAATCCTAAAATGGCCAGAATATGAAGACATGAAAATGGGTTTAGTTAGAAAGTCCAGACACAAACTTTTAACATTGTTAGGCTTAAAAGAAAATAATTACGAGAAGACTTATCCATTGACAGCAGATTATATAGAAACAAACCAAGAATCTATTAGTGAATTTCAAAAACGTAGAGTGAATAATATACTTGAGGTTAAGTATAAATATAAAAGAGTCACTGTAGCTCAAGTTGCAGCCGCTGCGCATATTCAGAAACAAGAAAAAGAAGTTAGTGAATTTATAGGATATATAGTTGAGCAACATAACAACAGTTTACCTTGAAAACAAATAAAGTTATTCAGTTTCGTAAATGTGAAGAAGTATTGTAGTATTCCCGGATGAGCTAGTCAAACCGAGCTCAAATGGTGACCTTTTTGTTAACTTCAACATTATATCGTGTAGTTAAAAACTTTATATCGATATGGGAGGACTTAGATGAATTATTTAGGTCCTTTTTGTATACAAAAAAATAAATTTATATATTATATTTCACGACATGATTATTCATTGAAATAATTAAGGATAGCGTTTAGAGGAGATATGAATCATCCAGTCATTGAGATATATTCACTCAAAAGAGTATATAGGTTGAAATATGTGTAAAATAATCGTGATAAATGAAAAAAATGGTGTTTTTGATGGTATAATTTAGTTAAAAAGTAGGTGTTTATTATGGGGAAATTGCCTTTTAAAGTTTCGGCTCGTGCTGCTAGGTTAATTGGAAGAGAAAATGTGAGCAATGCTGAAGGGGCTATCATTGAGTTAGTAAAAAATTCTTATGATGCGGACGCAAATTTTTGTTTGTTGTTTATAGATAATAAGTATACTGAAATACCTGACGAATTAACAAAAGAACAATACGAGGAATTATGTATAACTAATGACCAAATACACGTAGCTTATATTAAAGAGATGGATAAATATCTATTGAATCAAAGTTATAAAAATAACAATGATTTATTAGACTTTTTTATCGGACAAAATACAATATTTATTGTAGATGATGGTTCTGGTATGGATTTAAATAATATAAAAAATGCATGGATGACTATAGGTACTGATAATAAGTCACTTAATTATATTAGTGATAAAGGAAGAATAAAAACTGGTGCAAAAGGAATAGGTAGATTTGCATTAGATAGATTAGGTAGTTCATGTGAAATGAGAACATTAAAGGAAAATGACTTTAGTGGATATAAGTGGAACGTCAATTGGGAAGAATTTGAGAGTGAAGATACAGTAATTGGTGAGGTTTATGCGGATATAACTGAAATTAATAAAGAAGATTATTTTAACTCTCTTAATAGAAACTTTTTTAATAACTTAGATCTTTCTGATTATGATGATATACAATTGGAAGGTTTAAATTTTGAGAAATTTAGAAAGGGTACATACTTTAAAATTAATGGGCTTAGAGATATTTGGAATGAAAAAAACATTAAGAATGTATTCGCTGGATTAGATTCTTTAATTCCTCCAAAAGAAGAGGGAGATTTTGATATTTTCCTTTTTGTGTCCAACAGTAAAAAGAAATATGGCTCAGTCCAAGCCTCCTCTTGTGAAGATTTTGACTATAAAGTAGAAATAGTTGTAGATGATAGTCAAAAAGTGAAAGTTAGAATAAACAGGGATGAGTTAGATCTAGATCAACTGGATAATGATTTATTTTTGTTAGAGAAATTTAAACAATTTCCATATGATAAAGATACTTTCGTTAAAAAAAGCTTTGAAAAAATATATGACTTAAAAGAAATTGTACCTAAATTTAAAGATTATGATTTATCTCAATTAAAAAATTTTAGTTTTATCTTTTATTATTTAAAAAGGGATTTTGCAGCAACTCAAGAAGATTTGTTTAAATATAAAAAGTTTAACTCTGCTAAACGCAGGGATTGGTTAACGAGGTATGGAGGAATAAAGATTTTTAGGGATAACTTTAGAGTTAGGCCATATGGAGATCCTAAATCTGCTTCTTTTGATTGGTTGAAATTATCTGAGCGAGTACAGAAAAGTCCAGCTGGTATAGGTAATAAAGATGGAGCTTGGAGAATAAGACCAAATCAAATTTCCGGAAGTATTTTTATATCTAGAGAACATGGAGTTTTTGAAGATAAATCGAGCCGGGAAGGGATCCAAGAGACAGAATTATTCGAAATTTTCCAAGAGATTATTATTGAAATGATTATATTATTTGAAAAAGACCGCCAAAAAATAATGAGAGCTATTAAGGGAATTCATGATGAGAAAACCGAACGGGAACAAATAAAGAATGAAGGAAAAAAAATAGCTCAAAAAGCAGTGAAAAAGAAGCAAAGAGTTGTGAATAAAAAGGAAAGTACGGAACAACAATCTGTAAGATTAGATAAGCTAGAACAAGAGAATTTGATTCTAGCTAAAACTGTACTGACTTATGATGAAGTTGTAGAAGAAAAAGAACTACAATTGAAATTGATAAAAGCCTTAGCTGGTACGGGAATAGCGCTTACATCTCTTTCTCATGAAATAAAAACTATAAGTTCTCCCTTAGTTACTCGTAACCAACATTTAAAGTCTATGCTAAGTAACTATGAGTCATTAGATCAAGTGCAGCTAAATAATGCCTGTGTATTTATAGATTTAATGATAGAAAAGGATAAAGTTTTAAAAGGATGGTTAGATGTTGCTCTTAACATTGTTTCAAAAGATAAAAGACGGAGAAAGAAATTAAACATATATGAAGTGATAGATAAAATTATAGATACTTGGAGACCTTCATTAACTGAAAAGAATATAAGTATAGAGTTAAATAAAATAGATGGCACAATAATTGAGTGGAGTGCCCTGGTGATTGATATAGAAAGCATTATTAATAACTTAATAATTAATTCATTTATTGCATTTCAATCAAAAGAGCATAATGGCGACAGAGTGATCAAAATAGATTTAAAAGCTACTAAGATTACAGATGAAGAAAGAGAATATTTAGAGTTAACGTTTACTGATTCTGGACCAGGGCTATCGCCGCTCATAAAGGATAAAAATGAAATATTTGAGCCGTTTTTTTCAACTAGAACAGAAGATGGAACAGGCTTAGGTTTATGGATAGTTAAAACTACTGTACAAGAGTACAATGGAATTGTAGAAGTATTGGATAGTATTGAAGGTTTTACACTTCATTTTAGATTTCCATTAAAAAAAGGTGAAGGAGTTCGAACAGTGCATGTATAAATTGGGTCTTATTGAAGATGATTTGATGATGCAAGCTATGATAAAAGAAAGACTAGGCAGGGTAAATGAATTTAAGCAAATGCTGGATATAATACCCATCGATTTTGGTCAATTAACCTTGGAAGCTTTAGTTGATTTAGTGTACGAAAAAAAGTTTGACGCATTAGTGATAGATCATAAGCTAAAATCTACAAATACAGATATAAATTATGAAGGTACAGATATAGCGTTGGAAATTGAGAATATTATTTATTTCTTCCCAGTATTTCTTATGACTTCTTATGATCTTGACGCAGAATCTAAAAATTTTACTGATGTAAATAAAGTTTATAGGAAAGAAGATTATATAGGAGATGAAAAAGGTAATGTGGTAAACCATATCAATAGGAAAATTATTCATCAAATTAAACATTATAAAGAACGATTGAGGGCTGCAGAAAATGAGATTCTAGAATTAAGGGAAAAACAAAATTTGAGCAATGAAGAAAGGGACAAGCTGTTAGAACTTGATCATTTAGTTGAAAAGAGTATATCTGGAAGATATCATACTCCATTGGCACTTAAAAATAATGACGAAAAACTCCAGGAGATTTTGGATATGTTCAGTAATATTATTGTAAAGAGTGATGATAATGAGTATTGATTTTGATAAAAAGTTAAAGGTGAAATTTAGAGATGCAACACCTAAAAAAAGAATTGTTGAATATGAACAAGACAGTACTTATAAAAAATATAGGAAGATTTTAAAAGAAGACTTCCGTGGGAGATGTGGATATTGTGATTCTCCATATGGAATAGTAAAAAAAGATTATCACATTGATCATTTTGTCCCACAATTTATTATAGATAAATTCCCTACACATGTAAGGCTTTTAAATGATTATACAAATCTCGTATATGCATGTCCTTCATGTAATAGAAGTAAAAGCGATAAATGGCCGTCAGGGCATCCCGATAAACCTATTCTAAATGAAGAAGGTTTTGTTAATCCATGTGATGAACAATATGATTCTTTATTTTATAGAGATAATTCAGGAGCCATACATAAAAATGGTGATTCTAAGACCTCTGAATATATATATAAAGAATTAAAATTATATTTAAAAAAGCACCAAATTGTTTGGAAAATAGAAGAATTGATAACTTTAAGTAAGAAAGTAATAAATGAGAGAGATATTGAACCAGAATTATCGATGTTTAAAGATCTTTTGACTTACTTAGAAGAACATTTTGAAATGGAAACAGTATAAATGGAAGAAAAAGAAAAAAAAATAAATGGTTCTTATTATACACCTGGAATTTTGGCGGATTTTCTAATTGAAGAATCCTTAAAATATATTGATAAAGATAAAGTTAATATATTAGAACCTAGCTGTGGAGATGGAATTTTTCTAAATGGATTATTAAATAACCAAAGCTTTTTATCTAGAGATAAAAGCTTTGTATGTGCAGTAGAGAAAAACCATTTAGAATTAGAAAAGGCGAAAAAATTTAAAAAAGTTTTTACACAAAATCAAGTGAAAACATCTTTTAAATCTATGGATTTTTTAGATTTTAATAAAAATCATAAAAAAAGATATAATTTTATTATTGGTAATCCTCCGTATATTCATAAAAAATTTATGACAGATGAACAAAGAGAATTATCTAAAGAAGTATTAAGGAAAATAAATGTAGATGTTAATACAATTTATAACTTGTGGATTCCTTTTGTAGTAGGATGTACAGAACTATTAACTGATGACGGAGTTATTTGCTTTATTTTACCAGCAGAAATATTACAAGTTAAATATGCAGAACCAATTCGGAAATTTTTATTTGAAAAGTATAATGAATTTCACATAATGTCTTTTGATAGTCAGATATTTGAAGGAATTGAACAAGATGTAGTGGTTTTTTTAGGTATTAAAGGAAGTAAAAATAATATGATTGTGCATCAATTAGTATCTAATAAAGAAGGTAGATTAGAAATAATCGATCAAAATATATTAAAGCAAAAAAAATATTTAAATAAATGGCTTTGGTATTTAATGACACAGGATGAGATAGACTTAATAGATCGACTAAGTAATAATATCCATCCGATAAATTATTATTGTACAAGTACAGCAGGGATTGTTACAGGTAATAACAGCTTTTTTATATTGAATAATGAAGAAGTTAAACAATACAATTTAAAAGCATGGGTGAAACCCATACTTAAAAAAAGTGCGTTCATTAAAGATTCACTTACATTCACCCAAAATGACTTTAATAAATTAATCGAATCGAATAACTCATGTTTTTTATTGGATCTAAATAATCTAGATTCTACGAATATACCAAAGGAAGTTAAAACCTATTTAAAAAAAGGTATAGAAGAAAAAGTTGATGATGGTTATAAATGTAAACAGAGGAATGATTGGTATAAGGTGCCTTCTATCTGGTCTTCAGAAGGGATTTTTTTTAAAAGGATTCACCTTTTTCCGAAGCTTTTAAAAAATACAATGGATGTAAATATCACGGATACGGGATATAGAATTAAAATGAACAAAGGGTATAATATTGAAAGTCTGATTTTTAGTTTTTATAATTCGTTTACATTGCTGTTATTAGAATTAGAGGGTAGAAATTATGGTGGAGGGGTGCTGGAAATTACCCCTAACGAATTTAAAAAAATGGCACTCCCTTATATTGAAGTCTCAGAAGAACAATTTAATACATTCCAAAATTTAATTAGTTCAAATAAACCTTTTGAAGAGGCTCTTATATATAC
>NZ_JBLLLQ010000045.1:0-29986 GCF_047737915.1 Lysinibacillus sp. NPDC056185 | reverse complement strand
AGCTCCTTCTCTGTTCGCTCGACTTGCATGTATTAGGCACGCCGCCAGCGTTCGTCCTGAGCCAGGATCAAACTCTCCATAAAAAGAAATTTGATTAGCTCAAATTGTTTTGCTGGCATCATGTTTGATGTCCAAAATTTTGTTTCGTTCACCAACTCAAGGTTAGCTACTAAAAACTATATTGATTACGTTTTGCTTGTTCAGTTTTCAAGGTTCATTTCGTTTCCATTTCTTAGCAGCAACTCTTATATAATATCATGTCATTTACTTATTGTCAACAAATAAATTATTTAATTTAAAACTCATTTGTTTTTCAACAGTTATCTTAACGACTCTTATTACTATACCACAATATTTTTATTTTGCAAGCATCTTATAAAAAATATATTAAAGCAGTTATCCCTAGCACACCCGGAATACCTAATATTGCAATTGTGAATACTGAAAATAGATTAATCGGCACATTATAGCCTGCATACCCTATTCCTAAGTGAATAATAAATAATAGTAGAAAGGCAAAAGCAAATCTAAACCAAAACACAGACATTCCTTCTAAAATTTTACCCATCTTGGCATGTCTTATTATTATATAAAGAAAAAGAAGCACTACAGGCACACAAAAACTCATAATTACTAACCACGACATATGGTTACCCCCTTAGCAAATATAATTATGAAAGTTTATGTTTCCTGTTTTGCTTCTATGAATATTAATTATACCGAGGCACCAACTTATTTAATTAATACTCTACGAATTCTAGCTTCCTTGAATAAATAAAAATGTATACTCTCCGCAGCTTTGCGTTGAGCTATTACTTCTAAATCATAGTCGTCTAGTAATTCTTCAATTATCTTTGCCTGCTGTAAATCCTCTTTTGTTCCTTTTATAAGATTCACAAGCTTGTCATCGAATTCTTTTTTTAATTTTCCCTTACTGCGGAAGAACATATTAATCCCTCACTCACAATTCTCGGCGACCTTCCATTGCCTTCGATAACGTTACTTCATCTGCATATTCTAAATCTCCACCTACTGGTAGTCCATGAGCGATCCGTGTTGTTCGAATACCAGATGGCTTCACTAGACGAGAAATATACATAGCTGTTGCCTCGCCTTCAATCGTCGAATTCGTAGCTAAAATAAGCTCTTGAACAGTCTCATCTTGCAAACGAACTAGTAGCGAAGCGACATTAATATCCTCTGGCCCAACACCATCCATAGGTGAAATAGCTCCCTGTAATACATGATACATACCGTTGAAATCACGCATTTTTTCCATCGCAATCACATCTTTTGTATCTTGGACAACACAAATAATAGAATGATTTCTTTGTTTGTCTGTACAGATATGGCATGGATCTACATCAGTTATGTTGCCACATACGGAGCAATAGCTTAAATTTCGTTTAGCATCAATTAATGCCTTTGAAAAGGATAAAACGTCATCTTCTTTCATTGTTAACACAAAAAACGCCAGACGAGCCGCGGTTTTCGGCCCGATACCTGGCAATTTCATAAAACTATCAATCAGTTTCGATATTGGTTCTGGGTAGTACATTTATTTACCTCCTAGAACGGAAGATTCATGCCTTGAGTAAATTTACCCATTGTTGAATTCGTTTTTTCATCTACTTTTTTCAACGCTTCATTTGCAGCAACAACGATTAAATCTTGTAGCATTTCGATATCGTCTGGATCTACTACTGATGGATCAAGATTTACTTCTACAATTTCACGTTGACCAGTTACAGTTACTTTCACCATACCGCCACCAGCTACACCTTCAAATTGCTCTGCATTTAAAGTCTCTTGAGCCTCCATCATTTCCTTTTGCATTTTTTGCATTTTTTTCATCATACCTTGCATATTTCCCATTCCGCGCATAAACATATTCCTCCTAAATGATTAATCTTCAACAACCTCAATAAAATCTTTACCAAACAGCTTTTCTGCTTCCGTCACAAGTGGATCTTGTGAAGCAAGCGGTTGAGCATCGTCGATAAACGGCCCTTCTGGCATTTCTGCCGGTGGTGGTTCTGACAATTCCATTTCATGATCGGTTTCATTCTGAGATTTTTTCTCCTGCTGTAAGCCATGATCACGAATAAACTCTTCACGTAATTTTAACCAAGCCTCTTCAGGCGTACAAAGCATTTCATACATAGTACCAGTTTGCCCTGCAATTAATTGTGTGAATTGAGCTTTTAGGGCTTGATTATCAGCAACCATTTGACAATGAATATCATACTTGAATTTTAACACAAAAGCACTTGATGATGCCGCAACAGGTTCAGCCTCTGCTAAAAGAGCTGACTGAGATTTTTGCATCTGACTTAATGCCTGGGCCCAAAACGATTTGATACGTTGCACATCTTGCTTTGTAGCATCCTTTAGTATCTCTTGAATACGGCCTGTTGGTGCTTTATAGCCATTCGGACTTTTTGCTCGTGGACGTTGCTCTTTTGGTGTTTGCGCTGTTTGCATAGGAGCACCAGCTTGTAATTGAGCTGATAGTTGTTGCACCATCTGCTCAAGTGCCACGATTTTTTGGGCGAGCTCAGGGCTCATAGCTACCTCACCTGAAGTGGTAGTCTGACCAACTGCACCACCCGAAAACTGCACCATTTTAAGTAACGCTGTTTCCAAGTAAATCTTTGTATGGTGGGAGAACCGCATTTCTTGCTGTGTTTTCGCTAAAATATCAATGTAGCCATAGAGCAAATCCGGTGCAAAATCATGCGCCAATGTAAATACTCGCTCCTCTGGTGATACTAGTTCTAGTAATTCAGCCAAATCTTCACTTGTTTGCAGTAATAATAAATCCCTAAAAAATGTAATCAAGTCCTCTGAAAGTCGAAGAGGATCTTTCCCATCTGCAATAAGCTGTTCTAATAACGCAAGCATTTGAGCGACATCTTTTACTTTTAGAGCTTCTGCTAATTCATAGAAAACTTCCTGACTAATAGAACCTGTCACAAGTAATGTATCCTCAAGCTTCAACTTTTCTCCACTGAAGGATACAACCTGATCTAATAAACTTAAAGCATCACGCATACCACCAGCTGCTGATTGTGCGATTACCTTTAAACCTTGTTCCTCAAATGGTAACTCAATATCCTCTAATACAACTTTCATGCGATCGATAATATCATTGGTTGAAAGACGTTTGAAATCAAAACGCTGACATCGTGAAATAATCGTCGCTGGCAATTTATGAGGCTCTGTCGTTGCTAAAATAAATACAGCATGTGCAGGTGGTTCTTCTAACGTCTTTAAAAGGGCATTGAAAGCACTTGTAGAAAGCATATGCACTTCATCAATGATATACACTTTATATCTGCTACTCGCAGGAGCAAATCGAACTTTCTCAATGATGTCTCGTATTTCTTCAACGCGTGAATTAGACGCCGCGTCAAATTCAATAACATCTGGGTGAGAACCGTCAGTAATGCTTAAACAAGTAGCACATTCATTACAAGGCTCTTTTGATGGTGCATGCTCACAATTTAAAGCCTTTGCAAAAATTTTAGCTGTACTTGTTTTCCCGGTACCTCGTGGGCCAGAAAATAAATAAGCATGTGTTGTTTTATTCGCTAGGAGAGCATTTTGTAGCGTTCTTTTGACATGTGCTTGACCAGACATCTCTCGGAATGATTGCGGTCGATACACACGATAAAATGCTTGATACGTCAATGGTTTCCTCTCCTTTTCTTCATTATATAGAATAGTTCTATTATAGCATTTTCGTCATTATTTATAAAATAGTGTCATCGTTTTTCAAAAATTTCGGGACGATTCTCTTTCACTTCCTGTAGTGAAGGCTGATGCTTCCGGCTCCTATCGGCCGCCTCGTACAATTTGCAACTCCCATAAACGTGCTAATGATTGATTTTATGTCCCAACAAATAGTATAAAATCATATAAAAAAACGCATCCGCCTTTTGTAGACGGATGCGTTTGAATTGGCAATTTAATGCCGTGCACCTTTCTTCGACAGCCGCACATAAGCGTTACTCTTGTCGTTAGCTCAGATTAGGCAACCCCGCGGCACATGAATAAGACCACTTAATGCTGCTTCCTTCCGGACCTGACATAGTTCATGGGTATCCATTGCGCAGGACCCAATCGTCAACACTACGTGCAAAAGGCAGACCAAACAATACGGACAGCCTCGAAAAAGGAATTCAGTCTCGCTAGAGCGGATTGCGAGTTACAGGACACCGCTACCTTCCCACCTAGCACGGCAATAACTAGTATACTGACTGTTTTCATAAATTGCAACTTAATACGCATAATATTTATTTGGAACATTCTATCTGCACTGTAAAAAAGAAATTATTAATCCATTATGCCTCGCCATAATTGCCGCTTTCGCGCAGATAAACAATGCGTCCGGAATCGGCTTTGCGCTTGCCTGGATGAGGGCCGACACGATGTCGGCCATTTCGATAATACCTTACCGATTATCGCATGGATGCGCTATAAGAACTCTTTTTCATTCCATGTCATCCGCTCAAAAACTGACTTAGTACCGCATTCATCTCCCTCCTATAGAGGTGAAAGACTTCTGTACCTGACGCTTTACTTTCGCTACAGAAAATAATTGTTGAATGAAGTTAAAAAAACATAAAAAATCTGTTGACGTGAATTTTAAAATATGATAAATTAAATCTTGTCGATAAGACAACGAACAAAACAATATGGAGGTATACCCAAGTCTGGCTGAAGGGATCGGTCTTGAAAACCGACAGGCGGGTAACACCGCGCGGGGGTTCGAATCCCTCTACCTCCTCCAGTTTTAAAATTCCGACTACGAATGTAGCCGTTTTTTTTTGCTTAAAAATTATATGTAACATTTACTAGATGCCACTTCCACTTAGGTTGTGGTATTTTTTTATTGTAAATTGTTATAACCGTAAAAAATCTATAGCATTATTTCATCTAGACAAATGCGCTTTCATTATGAAACCACTTTTCGCCCCAACGCAATATTAAAAGTAGTGGTACAATTACCTTTATTTCAAACAAATGAGCTCTTTTAGCATAATGCTCGTTAATATTATTAGGAAGGATTTTTTTATGCACTCGAAATTTTACATATCCCGTGCTTCCCTCACTTGGATTTTGACAATTGCCCTGTTAACTGCTATTGGTAGTGAAATTAAAATAATGCCTTTCGCTGATACACCTTTTCGTTTCGGATTAGGAAGTATTATTTTCTTTTTGTGCACTCTACTAAGACCTACACCTATTATTTTTGCTGGATTTACTACGAGTATCGTGACAACCATTTTTCGAGTTATCATTAATTACACTTTACATGATGTTCCAGTAGTCAATAGTTTACTAATACATTTACCTGCCGCCGCCTTTTATATATTGTTTGCAGTATGCCTACAAATTCTAAGCATTCACCAATATAGAGAAAAACCACTATTGCTTGGATTGCTAGTTGCGTTTAGTGAAGTATTCAGTAATTTAGTGGAACAACTATTTCGTTATTTTATAAATTCTTATACTTTTTTATTCCTTCATGATTTACTTATACTATTAGCAGTTGCTTTATTACGTAGCTTTTTTGTTGTTGGTATATATAGTTCCATTTTAATTGCTGAGCAAAAAAAACGTGTTCAGGAAATGCTTACAATCGGCTCAGATTTATATGTTGAGACACTTTATTTAAAAAAATCTATGAACCATATAGAAGCAATAACAGTCAGTGGGTTTGAACTATATCGACAATTAAAATCGCTAGGTTATCGTGCAGAAAGTTTACAGGCACTTCATATTGCCCAGGAAATTCATGAAGTGAAGAAGGATTCACAACGCATTTATGCAGGTATTTCTAAAATTGTTGGTGAAAAGAGCTTTGGATCCCTTAGATTGTCAGAATTATTACATTATATTGAAGACGGCAACAGTAAGTACGCTAATTTTCTCGGCAAAGAAATTGAATTTAAATTAAATATTGAGATCGATTTTCAAACGAAGGAACATATTGCATTGCTTGCACTTTTGAATAATTTAACAGCTAATGCTATAGAAGCAATTGAAGATCAAGGCATCATTTCTATTGCCATTCAGCAGCAACAGGATGATACTGTAATAACAGTATGCGATAACGGAAAGGGCATTCCACAAAGTAATCTCTCTATCATTTTTGAACCTGGATACACTACAAAATACAATGTAGACGGTGTCGCAGCAACAGGTATTGGGCTCTCACATGTTGCTGAATTAGTAAATAAATTAAATGGCTCAATAACCGTTGAATCAAATACTCAAAACACGATGTTTAAAATTACAGTTCCTACGCAAACTATTCAAACGGGAGAGACTTAAATGAGGTATTTTATTGTAGATGATGATCGTGCAAGTCGGGTCATGTTAAAACAAATTATTGAAGATAGTGGCTTAGGTACAGTTATTGGTGAAGCACGCAATGGTGAGGACGCCATTCCACAAATTTTAATGACACAACCTGAATTTGTGTTGATTGATTTACTTATGCCTAAGCTTGATGGGATAGCAACAGTCGAACACCTTATTCAAAATCGTTTTGAAGGACAATTTGTCATGATTTCTCAAGTAGTGAATAAGGAAATGGTTGGTGAGGCATATGAGCAAGGTATAGATTTCTTTATTCATAAACCAATAAACCGTATTGAGGTTGAAAATGTTTTACGTAAAACAACTGAACAATTTCGCCTGAAAAATTCATTACTTATTATTCGCCAATCACTTACAAATATTGATCTAAGTGAACAAATCAATCATAAAGCAACGTCACGCGATCATATTCAATCCATCTTAAATGATATGGGGATCGTTGGCGAGATTGGAAGCGAAGATATTATAGCTATCATCGAAACATTACTTGCGCATCAGCACAAAATTGCACCACTTCCACCATTAAAAGAGCTTTATGAGGAGATTGCAGTTGTCACAAAGGCTACACCAGATGAAATTTTGAAGGAAAGTAAAGCCATTGAACAGCGGGTGCGCCGTACTATATTAGCAGCGATGATAAATCTCGCCAATTTAGGTGTCGTAGATTATACAAACTCCGAATTTGAATATTATGCACCTAGATACTTTGACTTTAAAGAAATTCGTCTGCTTATGACTCAGATAGAAGATCACAAAAATCGCAAAGCAAAGGTTAATATTAAGAAGTTTATTCAGGTATTATATTCAGACATTTTAACTAAATTAAATTAATTTTCTCGGATTTTGTCGGATTTCATAAGTCCTCCGTATTATTAAAGTAAGGCAAGTCCTAAAAATTTAATATTAGGAGGTACTAAGGTTTTGAAGAAGAAATTTAGAATCAGTTTAGCCACTCAAATTTTAGTCGGTTTGATTTTAGGGATTATTATTGGTGGTATCTTTTACGGAAACCCCAAAATTGAAACATATCTACAACCTCTAGGTGATATTTTCCTTCATCTAATTAAAATGATTGTTGTACCGATTATTATTTCGACTTTAATCGTTGGTGTTGCTGGCACTGGAGATATGAAACAGCTTGGACGATTAGGCGGGAAATCGCTTATTTACTTTGAGGTTATTACAACAGTAGCAATTGTAATTGGTTTACTTTCCGCAAACTTATTCCACCCAGGCGCGGGCGTAAACATGAACGAGCTCTCTAAAGGAGATATTTCGAAATATGTTGCAACTACAGAAGAAGTACAGCATGAAGGACCATTTGATATTATTGTAGGCATAGTACCGACAAATATCATTCAGGCAATGTCTGAAGGTGATATGCTTGCGATTATTTTCTTCTCAGTTATTTTTGGTTTAGGGGTTGCTGCCATTGGCGAACGTGGTAAACCAGTATTAAACTTCTTCCAAGGGGTAGCAGATACCATGTTCTGGGTAACTAACCTCGTAATGAAATTCGCTCCAATTGGGGTATTTGGTTTAATTGGTGTAACCGTTTCCAAATATGGATTCGCTTCACTAATACCACTCGGCAAACTCGCTATACTAGTTTATGCAACAATGCTATTCTTTATCTTTGTCGTTCTTGGTCTTGTGGCCAAATTTACAGGTATCAGTATCTTCTTCTTAATTAAAGTATTAAAAGATGAGCTGATTTTAGCGTTCTCAACAGCAAGTTCTGAAGCTGTGTTACCACGAGTTATGATGAAAATGGAGAAACTAGGTGCTCCAAAGGATATCGTATCCTTTGTTATTCCAACCGGTTACTCTTTTAACTTAGATGGTTCTACACTGTACCAAGCTATTGCTGCTTTATTTATTGCTCAAATGTACGGTATTCACCTAAGTATTGGTGAACAAATTACGTTAATGCTTGTATTAATGGTTACATCTAAAGGGATTGCAGGTGTTCCAGGAGTATCCTTCGTTGTGCTTCTAGCAACTTTAGGTACTGTCGGCATTCCAATTGAAGGTTTAGCATTCATCGCAGGTATCGATCGTATTCTTGATATGGGACGTACAGTCGTTAACGTAATTGGTAACTCACTTGCGTCATTAGTAATGGCGAAATGGGAAGGCCGTTTCGATTCAGAGAAAATGAAAAATTACTTTAAAGATAATGAAAATTTAGCATAAAAATTAAAAAAATCCTCACGATGTATGGATGGCATCGTGAGGGTTTTTTTATTGCGTCTGGAATCGGCCGTTAGGCTTTAACTTCTTTCAGCTTCTTCTGGAGGAAGTTAATACTTTATCTAAATAAGCAATAATAGATTCTTTTCCATTTGCATGTGCCTCTTGAGCACGTACGTCATCTTTTTCGAGCTTTACCTCAGCGGCTGTCACAATACGCTCTGCATCTTCCTGTGGCACGACAACGACACCGTCAACATCCCCAATAATATAATCACCAGGGCGAACAGAAACGCCCCCAATAGCAATAGGAACATTTACTTGACCACCGCCGTTTTTATTGCCAGCTGCTACCGTTGTGCCAAGTGAAAATACAGGAAAGTCTAGCTCACGAATAGCTGCAATATCACGAATAACACCATCAACGACAAAGCCCTGTACACCTATACCCTTCGCTAATGAAAGAACAAAATCACCAGCAACTGCACGATTGGTATTCTCTTTAGCGTCAATTACTAAAATATCCCCTTCTTTAGCAACTCGAATGGCTTCCAATACTGCACCATTTTCACCATCTGGTAAACGCACTGTTACTGCACGGCCAGCAATTTTATAATGATCTGCTAACGGTTTAATATCACTGCGTAAATTCGTATGTCCTCCTGTCGCATCTGAAACTGCAGTCGTTGGCAAATGCTTAAAACTTACTTCCACCTTTGTCATCTATAACACCCCTATTATGATTTATGAAAGCTTACACAATTATTGTAAATAAAACTCAGCTACTTTTTCAATATATATCAGAAAATTATGTAAATATTACATTTGAAGACTAGCTATTACATACGTTAACCTTTTCTCTAATTCTTGCAATTATTTTATTCTTCTTGATTAAACATATAAAAATTGAATTAAATTATTTCGGTAAAATGCCTTGATTGTTCATCTAATGCCTCTGCTGCAGATGCAATTTCGGCAAAATCATTCGTTGTTACATTAATTTGACCATTTGTTTTTTCAACTTTTTCAGCTATACGCGTGATACTTTCAGTGACTTGTCCAATCTCTCGCTCAATGCCCTCAACATTATCTTTTACTTCTGAAATAGATTGCTCTACCCTTTTGGAAAGCTTTCTAACCTCTTTTGCTACAACATCAAAACCTCGTCCATACTCACCGGCTCTTGCTGCTTCAATAGCTGCATTTAGTGCAAGTAAGTTTGTCTGAGAAGCAATTTCTTGAATGGTTTTCACAATCCCTTTAATAGATTCAGCTTGCTTCTGTAGCTGCGCAAGATTTCTTACATTATCAGCAGACTCTTGTGAAACCTCTTTCACTGTTTCCAGTAAATCCTTGCTATTTTGAATGCCCGCCTCCGAACGACTATGAAGCTCTTTAGACATAACCTTTAATGTATCAGCTACACTAACAATTTCATTTTGGCGTTCTGTAATATTTGTTGCAATTTTCGATACGCCAATCACCTTTTTTGAATTAATGGCAAAGACAGGCATATAAGTGGCCTCAAGCCAAATTCTATTTCCACTTGCATCCATTCTTTCGATTTTATCCTGATAGCTATTGCCAGCAGCTAAATTTCGCCAAAACTTTCCGTATTCTATACTATTCGCAAATTCCGGTAAACAAAAATCTTTATGATCTTTTCCTATCATTTCCTCAACTTTATAGCCTAATGTTTTAGCAAAAAGTTCATTTACATAGGCAACTTTATGCTCCATATCAAAACGGATAATGGCTATATTTCGTTCAATTGCCAGCACTACTTGATCATCAGTAACTTCTGTATCTATTGTCTGCATAATCTACACCTCTTTCATTGTATTAGCGAACTAAACTTTTTATGGTAATGAATCCTATAAAAAAATTTATAAAGATTATTTATTGCAGAAAAAACATGGGCGTATTACCCATGTTTTTTTAATAAATGTAATACTTCTTCCGATGTAGTAGCTACATGAATAAGTGACTTTTGCTCAGTTCGTATAAAACCTTCTTCAAGCATTTTCTGAAGTTGTTGTAAAAGCGCATCATAAAAATTATTTACATTATATAAAATTACAGGTTTTTCATGTAGTCCAATTTGTGCCCACGTAAACACTTCAAAATATTCGTCCATTGTCCCACCACCACCTGGTAAAGCTATAAAAGCATCTGCTAACTCTACCATTTTGGCTTTACGTACATGCATAGATTCAACAAAATGAATCTCTGTTAACGAGGCATGTGCTACTTCCCGCTGCTGTAAATGAGTTGGCATCACGCCAATAACATCTCCTCCAGCTTCTAATACTGCATCTGCAACTTTCCCCATTAGTCCTGTTTTCGAGCCACCATAAACGACACCATGACCATTTTGAGCTAATACAGTTCCTAACTCGGCTGCTTTCTCTGCATAAATTGGGTTTATGCCTAAGCCAGAACCGCAATACACCGCTATTCTTATAACAATCCCTCCTACTCAAAAGACGTGACACAATAGGTTACATATTGTCTCACGTCTTTTGATCATTTATTTTCTTCAATTACTTGTTTCTGCACGTCGCTGCGCTTTCGGCCAGAACGCCAAAATTTATCTTCCTAATCGTTTTAGAAATATAAGCTTTAATACACCTTTTATTTACGTAAATGGCTTGTTTGTTTTAGCATATGACTGATGCGGCTCACAATTGATTCAATTGCGTCAGGATTTTTTAATAAATCATAATCATTAATATCTAAACGTAGAACTGGGCATGAATTAAAATTATTGATCCAGTTCTCATAGCGGTCATGCATTTCAATCCAATAATCATTCGGTGTTTGTTGCTCCATTGTACGTCCACGCTCTTGAATACGACCGATTACAGCATCAATTGGCCCCTCTAGATAGACAAGTAAATCTGGATGAGGGAAGTAAGGTGTCATCACCATCGCATCAAATAAATTTGTATACGTCTCGTAATCTGTTGGGCTCATTGTACCTTTGTCATAGTGCATCTTAGCAAAAATGCCTGTATCTTCGTAGATGGAGCGATCTTGAATAAACCCGCCGCCATATTCAAAGATTCGTTTCTGCTCCTTAAAACGCTCCGCTAAAAAATACACCTGTAAATGGAAGCTCCATTTTTCAAAGTCCTCATAAAATTTATCTAAATATGGGTTAGTATCCACCTTTTCAAATGAAGTACGGAAATTTAACGCCTCTGCCAACGCCTTTGTCATTGTTGACTTCCCTACTCCAACCGTACCAGCAATTGTAATGACCGTTTGTGGAGGAATACCATATTTCTCTCTCAAATTCATTGTTGCATGCTCCTTTGTTGTAACGTGTCCTTTATTGTTTGTAATACATATTTCAAATCATTTGAATTTTTTACGAAATCAAGTTGATCACCATTAAATCGAATAACAGGAATTTCGGGATGCATGTTCTCAAAATGCTCGATAAAGGAATGATAATCTGCCACTAGTTGCTCCATGTAATCTCGTGAAATCATTTTTTCAAATTCACGACCACGCATCGCAATACGTTTCATCAGCGTATCAACACTGGCATGTAAATAAACAACTACATTTGGAACAGGCATATCTTTCGTTAATATTTTATAAATTTCTTCGTATTTATCATACTCAGTTGGTAGCAATGTACGCTTGGCAAATATTAAATTTTTAAAAATGTGGTAGTCTGCTACAACAGGTTTATCATGCATTAAACGAAATTTTTTTATATCTGATAATTGTTTATAGCGATTACATAAGAAGAACATTTCCGTCTGGAAACTCCATTCCTCTATATTTTCATAAAACTTATTTAGAAAAGGGTTTTCGTCTACTATTTCTTTTAATAGATGGTAATTAAATGTTGTTGCAAGCTCTTTAGATAAAGAGGTTTTACCAACACCAATCGGACCTTCTACCGTAACAAATGGAATCGTCACCAGAAGCTCCTCCTTTATGTTCTATGGATTCTATCGTCAATTGCCCCGTCCTCGAGGTTTGTATAATTATATCAATTATGCCTCGGCATAATTGCGTCCAGAGGCTTAGGAAATAAATCAGTGCTTTTCATTGTATCATAGTGAGAAAGTGAAAAACAGAACCAAACTATTTCTCTATTAAAATAGGAGGCCAAAACCAATTCTTTGACATCCGCTGAAATAAATAAAAAAATAGACCCACTCAAAGTGGATCTATCGTTACCCTTATAATTTAACTCGCTGTAAACGCAGTGCATTTAAAACGACAGATACGGAACTAAATGCCATCGCTGCACCTGCTACCCATGGAGCTAGTAAACCGATTGCGGCAATTGGAATACCTAATGAATTGTAAGCAAATGCCCAGAATAAGTTTTGTTTAATGTTGCGCATTGTTTTACGACTCATGATGATAGCATCCGCAATACTGTTTAAATCGCCACGAATTAGCGTAATATCCGCTGCTTCCATGGCCACGTCTGTACCGGTACCAATCGCCATTCCTATATTCGCTGTCGCAAGTGCTGGTGCATCGTTAATGCCATCACCAACCATCGCTACTTTTTTACCTGTAGCTTGCAGTTTTTTCACTTCATTCGCTTTGCCTTCTGGAAGAACTTCAGCAATCACATGATTCACACCAACTTCTGCTCCAATAGATTGTGCTGTACGTTCATTATCACCAGTCATCATAATAACGGTAATGCCCATTTCTTGTAGACGACTAACCGCTTCTTTTGAAGTATCCTTCACTGTATCAGCAACCGCTACTAGGCCAGCATACTGACCGTTAATCGCAGCTAACATGGCCGTTTTACCGTTTTCCTCTAATTGCTCCATTGCTGGTAGGATATCATCAATATGAATACCGTATTGTTGCATCAATTTACGTGTACCGATGACAACGCCTTGACCAGAGACAGTCGCTTGCACACCGTAACCTGGTATTGCTTCAAAGAATTGAACATCTCCTAGATCAATACCACGATCAGCAATTCCTTGAACAATTGCCTCTGCTAACGGATGCTCTGATTGCTTCTCAGCCGCACCAATTAACGATAAAAAGCGTGCTTCGTCTTGATTTGCCGCTAGCATGACATCCGTTAAAACAGGTTTACCGTGTGTCACTGTACCTGTTTTATCAACAACTACTGTATCAATGCTTTGCGTTTGCTCTAAATGCTCTCCACCTTTAAATAAAATACCAAATTCCGCTGCACGACCAGAACCCGCCATAATAGATGTTGGTGTTGCCAATCCGAGCGCACATGGACAAGCGATAACGAGAACTGCAATTAATACTTCAAGTGCTGGCGTAAATTCACCAGGTCGTACCCAAATAATCCAAATTAAAAACGTGACAAGCGCAATGCCAACAACGATTGGTACAAAGACGCCCGAAATTTGGTCTGCTAAACGCTGGATTGGCGCTTTGGAGCCTTGTGCATCTTCTACAACTTTAATAATTTGAGCTAAGGCTGTATCGCGACCGACTTTAGTCGCTGTCATTTTAATGAAGCCATTTTTATTAATAGTAGAACCGAATAATAAATCACCTTGCTTTTTATCAACAGGTAAACTTTCCCCTGTTAACATCGATTCATCTACAGCTGTCGTTCCTTCTAATACCTCACCATCAACAGGAATTTTTTCACCAGGCTTCACTAAAATAATGTCACCAATGACTACTTCTTCTAACGGTACCTCTTTCTCTACACCGGCACGAACAACGATGGCCGTTTTTGCCTGAAGGCCCATTAATTTTTTGATTGCTTCAGATGAGCGACCTTTTGCTTTTGCCTCAAATAATTTACCTAATAAAATTAAAGTAATTAATACGGCACTCGTTTCAAAATATAGGTGAGGGGCATGATGTGACCCCGCAGTAATAATTGCTTGATATACGCTATAAAAATACGCCGCAGATGTTCCCATTACTACAAGTACATCCATATTGGCACTACCATTGCGTAAAGCTTTATAGGCTCCCACATAAAATTGCTTCCCAATGATAAATTGAACAGGAGTAGCCAACACCATTTGTACCCACGGATTCATTAAAAATTCAGGGACATATAAAAATGATGTAAATGAAAAATGTCCTACCATCGTCCACAGTAATGGTAATGAAAGAATGGCCGATAAAATAAATTTTTTCTGCTGTTGTTTAATGGCCTGTTCACGATGATCCGCAGTTTCTCGCTCATCTACTTTTTGATGAGCCTCATATCCTAATTTCTCAACTTTTGCAATGATATCTGCAATCGCCACCTCAGATGGATTAAATTCAATAGTAGCTTTTTCGAGTGCTAAGTTAACGTTCGCAGAGGATACACCTGCTAGTTTATTTAAACCCTTCTCTATACGTGTAGCACAGGCTGCACATGTCATGCCTGTAATGTTGAATTCCGCTTTTTGTTTCACGATACCATAACCAAGTGCTTCAATTTTCTTTTCAAAATCTTCTTCATTTAATTTTGTCGAATCATATTTAATGGATGATTTTTCAAGAGCTAAATTAACTGTCGCTTGTTCTACACCATCCATTTTATTTAAACCTTTTTCTATACGAGTAGCACAGGCTGCACATGTCATACCTGTAATTTGCAAATTCGCTTCTTTTATTTCCGAACTCATGATCATTTCTCCTCTCTACATACCAACCAGGGGTATATAAAACTGAAAATAAGAGAGTGCTACAAGAGCACCCTACTTATATTATTTAACGTCATAGCCTTGATCGTCGATTGCTTCTTTAATTTGGTCTAGAGATACTTGTGTTTCGTCAAATGCTACATCTACTAAACCATCAGCTAAGTTTACTTTTACTTGTTCAACGCCAGCTAATGCTCCAACACTTTTTTCCACTGAGTTTACACAATGTCCACATGACATTCCTTGTACGTTTAAAGCTACGTTTTGCATAAAATATCTCTCCTTTAATTTAGATACTATATAGGGGTATATATTTATTAAAAAATTTTACTTCTTCATTAATTTTTGGATAGTCACTACTAATTCGTCTAACACTGCTTCATCACCTTCTGATAGGCGATCTACTACACATCCCTTTAAATGACCTTCTAATAATATCTTCGCTACGCTATTTAAAGCAGACTGCGTGGCAGACAGTTGCGTAATAATATCATCACAGTAAACGTCTTTTTCAATCATCCCTTTAATACCTCGGATTTGACCTTCAACTCGATTCAAACGAGTCGTTAAATCTTTTTTTACGCGTTCAGGGTGATGGCTTTTTCGACACGACGTAGCTTCCTCTGTATGACAAGCATCCTCTTTCACTATATCCTCCATTAAATGCACCTCCTACTTCATAATCATCATACTATACCCACGAAGGGTATGTAAAGCTGAAAATTTTTAATTTAGTTAATGATGATGGTGGTGATGATTCGACTGCTCATTTTTTATTGTACACAAAATTGAATTATCGTGCTTGTGCGCTACTGTTTCCAATTGAATCGTTACATGCTTTATGCCCTTATGCTCAAGATTATGTTCAATTTCTCGTAATATATTCTCACTATCCGCAATTATTAGGTGATCATCAACAACTGCATGACATGAAAGTGCATTTGCTCCACTTGTTATTGTCCAAATGTGTAAATCATGAATGCTATGAACGCCGTTTGTTTGTACAATAGTTTGTATGATCTCTTGAACATCAACGTTTGAAGGTGTTCCTTCCATTAGAACATGGATAGCAGCCTTCGTTACATAGTATCCGCTTCGCAATACTAATGCGGCAACAATAACACTCGCAAGTGGATCAGCCCAACCCCAACCAAAGAACATCATTAATAGTGCGGCAACGATGGCTCCTACAGATCCAAGCATATCACTTAATACGTGTAAATAAGCTCCACGCATATTTAAATTATCTTTTGTATCACTGCCGCGCATCATAATCCAAGCTACCAAAATATTTACCAAAAGACCGATTGTACTAATAATCAACATGCCTGTTGTTGCCACTTCTGGTGGATTTGCAAAACGTTCTATTGCTTCATAGAAAATGAATAAAGCAATTAAAATTAAAGTCACACCATTTAATACTGCTGCTAAAATTTCAAATCGTTTATAACCGTATGTTTTACTATAGCTTGCTGCCTTTTCTCCAAACATAAAAGCAAGTAAGGCTATCGCTAATGAAATGGAGTCACTTAACATATGTCCTGCATCTGATAAAAGAGCCAAACTATTAGTTAAATAGCCACCAATTGCTTCAACAATCATATAACTCGTAATAATAATAAATGATAGTATTAATATCTTTTTATTTGCGCCATGTGTATGGTCATGGCCATGATCATGATTATGTCCCATGTTTTATCCCTCCATTAACTCTAGTTATGTGCAGCATGCTCAATAGCTTGCTTCAATAAATTCATAATGTGATCATCATCTGTTGAATAATATAAGGTTGTGCCCTCTCTTCTATATTTCACTAACCGTAAATTTTTCAAAAAACGTAACTGATGTGAAACTGTTGATTGACCTAAATCTAAAATTTCAGCAATGTCGTTGACTGAATGTTCATCCGTACATAATAAATTTAAAATGCGAATTCTTGTCGGATCACTTAATGCTTTAAATGTTTGAGACACGACGAATAGCGTTTCTTCATCTAAATGTTGCTCTTTGTTAATCTGAACCTCTGTATTTTGTAATTTTTCATCCATTTAGTTTACCCCTAACCTTTTTATATTTATATATGAGCATGTATTCATATATAAATATAAATGGTTGTATTGGAAATGTCAACGTTTTAACTTCTTACTACTTAATCCGGCCAATTATGCCGAGACATATTTGATAGTAGCAATTGTCAATTAAGCAAGATACACTAAGTGATAAGGAGAGATCATAGTGGATATTTTTGAAACAGACCGATTGTTTATGAACAGTGCACTGGAAGAAGCTAAGAAAGCAGCTTTACTTGGAGAAGTGCCAATAGGAGCTGTGCTTGTATACGATGGAGAGATTATTGCACAGGCTCATAATTTACGAGAAACAACACAAAATGCAACGACGCACGCTGAATTAATGGTTATTCAAGAGGCTTGTAAAAAAATAGGTAGCTGGCGCCTTGAAAAAACAACACTTTATGTGACACTTGAACCTTGCCCTATGTGTGCAGGTGCAATTTTGCAATCTCGTGTGCCACGTGTCGTATATGGTGCAAGAGATATAAAAGCAGGTTGTGTAGATTCACTCTATCGGTTATTAAACGATGCGCGCTTTAACCATGAATGTGAAGTAGCGGAAGGAATTTTAGCTGAGGAATGTGGACAAATCTTAACCGATTTTTTCCGAGCTTTACGCGAACGGAAAAAGGCTGAGAAAAAGGCGCGACAAGCGTTAGTTGTTGAAAATGAAGAATTTTAAAAATTTCACATACAAAGAAGGTGTCTCAGATTGAGGCACCTTCTTTTCTATGATTAGGGGATAGCATATATATGAAATATGTCGTAATAGCGACAACATATTCATAACAATAATGTTTTTAAATACGCAATCTAAAGAAATGGAAAAAGCGATATAGCAAGTACATTACTGGCTAACCTAAAGAAAAATTTCAATACAGATAAACCATTGACATGCATAAACTGAAAAGGGAAAATATAACTAGTAATAATTTAATTTAAAAGGGAATTAACAGGGAGGTAATGTTTTGATGCCTATTTTTGATAGAGTGAAGTTCGATGGTTTACGCTCACGCGATTGGTTAATCTACAAGCATCCGAATGAAAAGCTAGTGTTAGGTACTACACTTATCGTCAACGAAGGTCAAGTAGCCATTTTTGTAAAGGGTGGGCAAATATGTGATGTATTTAATTCAGGCACACATGTTTTATCAACCAATAACTTACCATTACTTCATCATGTTGTGAATTTTGCTTATGGAGGGGATACACCTTTTTCAGCAGAAATCTACTTTATAAATCTAACGGTAAAATTAGATTTATATTGGGGAACCTCTGATCCTATTCAACTAATTGACCCGAAATACTTTGTAAAATTACGTATACGAGCATTTGGACAATTGGCTCTTCGCCTTGATGACTATTTATTATTCTTTACAGAAGTTATAGGCTCTATGAATAAAGATGATATTGTTAGTTTCGAAAAAGTACAAGATTACTTTAAAGGTTCTCTTATTACATCCATAAAAACTGAACTTGCAAATAAAATTATTAATGAGAAAATCTCTGCACTAGAAATAACAACAGAGCTTCATAATATTTCAAATAGTTTAAAAGAAAAAATCTCTGAAGAATTCAATGCGTATGGTTTTATAATGGCCCATTTCCATATTCAATCAATTAATTTCCCAGAGGAAGATTTCGATAAAATAAATGAAATTTTACAAGATAAAGCTAAGTTCGAAATTATGGGTGACAATCGTTATGTAACACAACGTAGCTTTGATATATATGAATCTGCTGCATCAAATGAGAATGGAGTAGCTGGATTATTTGCTACAAGTGGAGTTGGATTAGGCGTAGGGCAAGGTATGGTGACTATGATGAATCAACAAGTACAACAGCCTAACAATAATGTTACACATAAAATATGTCCTTCTTGCCACGGTAACATTTTGTCTACTAGTAAGTTTTGCAATTTATGCGGTGAAAATTTAACGCTAAAGGTCATTACATGTCATTCTTGTCAGAGTGAAAACGAAGAATCATCAAAATTCTGTTCTTCTTGTGGAACTAGTTTACACAAGCCTGTTTGTTCATGTGGACAAGAACTAGACGTTACTTCGAAATTTTGTAATAACTGCGGTGCTCCAGTCGAATCAATTCAATAGATAATCATAACAGTGTAATTAAAAACAATACATCGGAAAATGTAAATTAAACAAATACCATTAATCAGGAGATATCGACATGAAAAATATCGAATGTCCACAATGTGGTGCAGCAGCTGATGTCACATTAGCTCAATGTAAATATTGTGGTGAAAAATTCAATTTCCAAAAAGAACAGCAAACTGTGCAACAACCAGTCTATCAACAGCAATCACAGCCTGTATATCAAACACAGCCTCAATATTCAGCTCCTATGTATGATGGCATCGACCCTTCTTGGCCAATAAAAAATAAAACGGTCGCAGGGGTACTTGCTATCTTTTTAGGTGGAATCGGAATCCATAAATTTTATTTAGGGAAAATTGGACAAGGTATATTGTACCTCATCTTCTTCTGGACATATATTCCAGCCTTTATAGGTTTTATAGAGGGCGTTATTTACTTACTTTCTAATGAACATAATTTCTCTGTGAAACATCGAGTTCGACCTCGCTAACCTACTTTTAAAAAAGAAAAACTACTGTTGAGATGAAATTTTTCAACAATAGTTTTTCTTTTATTTATCGACTCAATTTACTTTGGCGCGATTACTTCTTTTCCGCCCATATACGGTCTTAATACCTCAGGAATCACTACGCTTCCGTCGGCTTGAGTCTGCCGCTTCGCTTTCGACTCAGTTTATTTTGGCGCAATTACTTCTTTTCCGCCCATATACGGTCTTAATACTTCTGGAATCACTACGCTTCCATCTTGTTGCTGATAGTTTTCTAGGATTGCTGCTACTGTACGACCGATTGCGAGACCTGAACCGTTTAATGTGTGTACATACTCCGGTTTTGCATTTGGCTCACGACGGAAGCGAATATTTGCTCGGCGTGCTTGGAAATCTTCAAAGTTAGAGCATGAAGAGATTTCGCGGTACATATTTTGAGCTGGAATCCAAACCTCTAAGTCGTACTTTTTCGCTGCAGTAAAACCTAAATCAGCTGTACACATTTTTAGTTTGCGGTATGGTAATCCTAATAATTGCAGTACTTTTTCTGCATGACCTGTTAATAGTTCTAGCTGTTCATAAGATTCTTCTGGTTTTACAAAGCGTACTAATTCTACTTTGTTGAATTGGTGTTGGCGAATTAAACCACGTGTATCGCGACCTGCAGAACCTGCTTCTGAACGGAAGCATGCACTATATGCCGCAAAGCCATGTGGTAATGCTTCAGCTGTTAAAATTTCATCACGATAGAAGTTTGTCACAGGTACTTCTGCTGTTGGAATCATGAAATAATCTGTGTCATCTAATTTAAAGACATCTTCTTCAAATTTAGGTAGTTGTCCTGTACCTGTTAAGCTATCACGATTGACAATTACAGGTGGTAGCATTTCTTCATAACCATGCTCTTCCGCATGTAAGTCCATCATAAACGTCATTAATGCACGTTCTAAACGAGCACCAAGGCCACGATAGAATAAGAAACGACTACCAGTCACTTTTGCACCACGTTCAAAGTCTACAATTTTTAAATCTGTAGCGATATCCCAGTGTGCTTTAATGTCGAAATCAAATGTTGGAATCTCACCCCAAGTATATTCCTCTACATTATCGTCCTCTGTTGTGCCAACTGGTACAGATGCATGTGGAATGTTTGGTAAACGCATCATCATATCTTTAAAGCGTTCTTCTACATCATTTAATTGGACATCTAGCTCTTTAATTTCATCGCCAACTTGACGCATACGTGCAATCACTTCATCCGCATTTTCTTTATTACGCTTCATGATAGAAATTTGCTCAGATACTTTATTACGTTCAGCTTTAAGTTCTTCTGTTTTTGCAATTAATTCACGACGCTTTGCATCTAATTGTTCAAAGTCATCTAAGTTTCCTAAATCCTCATTACGTGTTAATAGCATTTCTTTAATTTCCGCGAAATTGTCGCGCACGCGTTTAATATCTAACATCGTCATACCTCCAGTAGATTCTTAATGATGGGAAAATATTTAGTAGAAAACACAAAAAAGCCCTCATCCCCAAAAAGGGACGAGAGCTACCCGCGTTGCCACCCTAATTGATTAGACACTTTGTACTTAGTCTAATCCACTTATCTCATAACGGCATTTCAGCCGGCGACAGCCTACTTCATTAACTTCGACTGCGCAACTCCAGGACGGATTCACAAGTGCCTTTATCAGCTTCCACCACCCGCTGACTCTCTAAAAAAAACGTGCTTGCTACTACTTCCCATCATCGTGTTCAGTTATTTAAATTTTATCCATACTGTACTATATGAAGTGAAATTTTGCAAGTCATACCATAGAAGATACAAAATATTCAAGAATTCGTGCATCTGATGTTAATTCAGGATGGAAGGAACATCCTAATAAATGATCGTCTTTCGCTAACACGATTTTCCCGTCATGCTCTGCTAATATTTCAACACCTTCACCTACGGAAACAATATGTGGCGCACGTATAAAGACAGCCGGAATGGCAGCACCTATTTCAGGTATGTCGAGCTTAACCTCAAAACTATCTACCTGGCGTCCATAAGAATTCCGTGCAACTACCACATCCATTACAGCTAAATGTGACTCATAATCTACTAATTCCTTTGCCAATAAAATCAATCCTGCACATGTTCCAAACATCGGTAAACCTTGCTTTGCAAGTGTGCGGATTGGCTCTAATAGCTCATAGCGATTCAGTAATTTCCGCATCGTTGTGCTTTCTCCACCAGGCAAGACAAGTCCATCAAGCTTCTCTAAATCAGCTCTTTGTTTTACTAAGACCGCTTCGCATCCAAGAAACTCTAACATTTGCACATGCTCTCGTACCGCTCCCTGTAATGCTAAAACACCGATTCGCTTCATCTTACCAGCCTCGCTCTTGCATACGCTCATTTTGACTAAGCTGTGCAATATCGATGCCTTTCATCGGAACACCTAGCTCTTTTGAAATTTCAGCAATTAGCTTGTAGTCCTTATAATGCGTAGTAGCCTCAACAATTGCACGAGCAAATTTCTCTGGGTTTTCTGATTTAAAAATACCAGAACCAACAAATACACCGTCAGCTCCAAGCTCCATCATTAATGCTGCATCAGCTGGTGTAGCAACTCCACCTGCTGCAAAATTCACTACTGGTAAACGGCCAAGACGCTTAATTTCTCTTAATAATTCAAAAGGAGCACCAAGCAATTTAGCTTCTGTCATTAATTCATCCTCTGTCATACCAACTACCTTACGTACTTGCGCATTCACTTTACGCATATGACGAACTGCCTCTACAATATTACCTGTCCCCGGTTCCCCTTTAGTTCGTAACATGGAAGCACCCTCACCTATGCGTCGAGCGGCTTCACCTAAATCACGACAGCCACAAACAAAGGGCACTTTGTAATCACTTTTTAATAAATGAAACTCTTCATCTGCTGGAGTTAATACTTCACTTTCATCAATATAATCGACACCCATTGCTTCTAACACTCTTGCTTCTACAATATGTCCAATACGTGCTTTAGCCATGACAGGAATGGATACTGCCCCCAATACCTCCTCGACAATACGAGGATCAGCCATACGTGCAACTCCCCCCGCCTTGCGAATGTCTGATGGTACTCGTTCTAATGCCATGACAGCTACAGCTCCTGCCGCTTCCGCAATTTTCGCTTGTTCTGCATTAATGACATCCATAATGACGCCACCCTTTTGCATTTCCGCCATCCCGCGCTTAACTAATTCTGTACCTGTTTGTTTCATGATTTCTAACCTCCACCTTTATGATGAAATTTAGTATAATTGAAATTGACCATATAAAAATATCCAGTTTATAAAATAATCGTAAGGTCAGGAGAATTAATGCACATGGACATGCTATTATTTCAACTAGAAAAAAATGGTGGGAAACCGCTCTACGATCAGCTTTATAGCGGCATTAAAGAAGCTATTATTACAAAAAAAATAGCAGTAGGAGAAAAATTGCCATCAAAAAGAAAATTAGCCGATTTTTTGAATATTTCACAAACAACAATTGAAATTGCATATGCACAGCTACTTGCTGAAGGGTATATTATGTCTAAATCCCGTGTCGGTTATTTTGTAGAGGAAATTGACGAGCTTCCGTATATTCAGCAGGAAACAATAACTTCCTTAAACGAACAACCTAAGAAAAAATTGTACAAGATAGATTTTAATCCTGGTTCCATCGATATTGATGCCTTCCCTTTTCAAACATGGCGGAAATATGCGAAAGAGCTCTTTGATGATGCCTCAAAGGAATTATTATTAACAGGTGAGCCTCAGGGAGAACGATCTTTGCGAACGGAGATTGCTAATTATTTATTTCAATCACGCGGGGTTGTTTGTAGTCCCGAGCAAATTGTCATCGGTTCAGGAACAGAACAGCTTCTACCAATGATTTTGCGACTCTTTAGTGACAATACTTGTTTTGCCCTTGAAAACCCTGGATATCCAGCTGTGCATCGTATGTTTTCCCAGCATAAACGAAAAGTCTATCCAATTGCGGTCGATGATGAAGGAATTGTCATTCATGAGCTCGAAAAAACTAGCGCTGAGGTTGTCTATATTACGCCATCTCACCAATTCCCTACAGGAGCAGTATTATCGGCTACAAGACGTGCACAGGCTTTAAATTGGGCCTCACAAAGCTCCTCTCGATACATTATTGAAGATGATTATGATTCTGAATTTCGTTATACTGGAAAACCAATTCCTGCACTTCATGCATTAGATCGAAATGATAAAGTAATTTATATGAGTACATTTACAAAATCATTAATGCCGTCCTTGCGCGTCGCTTATTTTGTACTTCCACCAAAATTACTTGCTGCTTATAATGATGTATTTAATTACTATTCATCAACAGTACCTCGTTTCGATCAACATATTGTAGCTAATTTTATGCGTGACGGCCATTTTGCAAAGCATTTAAATCGAATGAGAAAGATTTATCGAAAAAAACATGAAAAACTCACTTCTATTTTAGAAAACTATTCTAATCAAATTAACATCACTGGTGAGCAAGCAGGAATGCATATTTTACTCGATGTCCAACATACTTTGTCTGAAAAGCAATTACAGCAACTTGCTTCCAATGCGGAAATCAGAATCTATCCATTATCTGATTATCGCCTGGATTACTCCGCACCCTCAAAAGCTCAATTTTTACTAGGTTTTGGAGGCATACCTGTGCATGAAATTGAACCTTCTATCGAAAAGCTAATGAACTGTTGGGATATACAGAAAAAACACCAAGCAACCTCACGTTAAAAGGTTGGTTGGTGTTTCTTTTATCTTCATTCTTATGATTCAATTAGCTGGATATTATAAAGTTCAAACCATGTATGAATTTGACCCAGATAAGCTAAAAGCTGTGGACCTGCCATTAATTGTCCATACCAAGGAACTTTGAAAGAACTGCCACCCGATTCAATTAGCTCTATTAGTTTCTGTCGTTCAAATAATTCATAAAGAATTGAATTTTTGTCCTCCATTATGTCTCTGAGCCATTTTTGAACGCCTGCTGTATAAATTGGATGATACGTTTTAGGGTACGGATTCTTTTTCCGATATAAAACTTCTTCTGGCAATAAATGTTGCATTGCTTTACGAAGTAAACCCTTCTCCATACCATCTAAATTTTTCATTTCCCAAGGAATATTCCACGTATATTCCACAAGACGATGATCTGCAAACGGCACTCGAACTTCAAGACTCGCCCCCATGCTCATACGGTCTTTTCGTTCCAGCAATGTTTGCATAAACCATACCATATTCAAATAAAACATTTCTCGTTGCCTTACTTCCTCAATACTCTCTCCTTCAAGATATGGTACTTCAGCAATTGTTTGTGAATAAGTCTGTTGTGCATATGATTCAACTTTTAATTTCTTACGCCATCGCTCTTGTAACATTGTTGATCTTTCAGACAATGAACGAATCCACGGAAAACCTGTAGTCGTTTCTGTAAACCATGGATAGCCACCGAAAATTTCATCTGCACATTCACCTGATAGCGCAACGGTAAAATCCTTTTTAATTTCTCGACAAAACCATAATAACGATGAATCTACATCTGCCATCCCTGGTGAATCTCTAACGATGACAGATTCTATTAAGAAATCGATTAATTGCTGTTGGGAAATTTCCTCTGCATGGTGTGTTGTACTAAAGGTATCTGTCATTTTTTGAATCCAATACGTATCTGTGGATGTTTGAAAAGCATGTGGGTTAAAAAAACGTTCATTATCCTCATAGTCTATAGAGTACGTATGGAGTTTGCCTTTATTTTGTTGCTGAAACATGTTTGCAGCAATGCCAGTAATAATGCTGGAATCTAATCCCCCTGAAAGAAATGTACAGATTGGTACGTCTGAAACAAGCTGTCGTTCAATAGCATCCGTTAGTAAAAAACGGACATGATCGATTGTCTCCTCTAATGACTCTTCATGATGTTTACTCTGTAACTGCCAATACTGCCAAACTCGTATACCCTCTCTAGAGAAACGCATTGCATATCCTGGACGTAGCTCATTAATATTTTGAAAAGGTGATTTTCCGGGCGTTCTGGACGGTCCTACAGCCATAATATTTGCTAGCCCTTCCATATTAACGGTTGTTTTAATCAATGGATGAGCTAATAATGCTTTCACTTCGGATGCAAAAAGTAAGCCGTCTTGTTGTTCTGTGTAAAATAAAGGCTTTACACCTAGTCGGTCTCTGCATAAAAACAGAGATTGTGATTGTTCATCCCATATACCAAAAGCGAAAATTCCATTTAAAAAATCAACACACTGCTCTTTCCATTCAATATAAGCAGTTAATAATACTTCCGTATCTGAATGTGTTGTAAAAAGATGCCCTCTCTTTTGCAGCTCTTTCCTTAATTCTTCGGTATTATAAAGCTCGCCATTATATGTAATGACATAGTTTGCACCATCGTGTACTTTTTTCATCGGTTGCTTCCCACCGATTAAATCTATGACGGCTAGCCGACGATGGCCAAATGCAATATGCTCACTACACCAAATATTTTCATCATCTGGCCCTCGTTTATTTAACGTTTGCGTCATTAACTTTAAAACGTCATTACTTGTTCTTAAATCCTTTTGAAAGCAAGCCCATCCTGTAATGCCACACATTTAGCCACATCCTTTCGCCTAATAGCGTATGCAGTAAAGCGTAAAAATGTGAAAAAGAAAGAACACGTAGATGTGTTAAAACATCTACATGTTCTTTATACATTAATTATTAAAATAAGCCACCAACAAAGTCAGTAATGCCACTCCATAAGTTTCCGAAGAAGCTACCAACACCTTGGAAGAATAATGAGATACCGCTAGCGCGCTCCACAGCCTCTGTTGTAACAACATCGGCTTTAAGGTCCTTACCGTCAATAAAACCGTAATCTGTGCCCTCCGAGCGTTCAATAACTAACTTCCCGACAACTGTATCCTTCTTAACCTCTGCTTCAAGACTCTTTTTATCTAAAACTAGTTTAGGTTTATATAAATCTTTCTCAGACGACTTGACCATAAATGAAACTGGTTCTTTAACAGCAATCGCTACTTTGTTTTCTTTACCTTTCGTAACTTTTACTGTTTCTTGATCTTTAAATTTATAGTTCGCTGGAATAATTTCTTGTTTCGAGAATTGTGAGAAACCATAGTTAAGCAATTTTGCTGTTTCATCGAAGCGAGCTTTTCTTGAGCCTTCTCCCTTTGTATCTACAGCCTTCATAACAACAGAAATTAAACGTGTACCGTTGCGCTCTGCTGTACCTGTAAAGCAATGTCCAGCAAAGTCTGTTGTACCTGTTTTTAATCCGTCAACGCCTTCATATTGGAACACTAATCCTGGCAACATAAAGTTCCAGTTCTCCATTTTAATTGCATCTTCTGTACCTTCACGGAACGTCTTTTTTGCAATTTTAGACGTTTTTAATACGTCTGGGTGATCTTTTAGTAAATGATATGCTAATTTAGCTACAGATTTAGCAGGCATTACGTTTTCATCACTTGGTCCAGTACCAGCTGGCTGCATACCAAACAAATCTGCATTGTTAAGACCAGTAGAATTCACGAATTTATAGTCTTTAAGACCAAGCTCTTCTGCTTTTTTATTCATTAGCTTTATAAACTCAGTTTCAGTGCCTGCAATTGTTTCTGCAATAGCGACTGTAGCAGCATTTGCAGAGTAAATCGCCATCGCCTCATATAATTCGCGAATTGTGTAAGATCCATCTCTACGCAATGGTACGTTACTTAATGCACGGTTTTGAGACATTTTATACGTATAATCAGTTACGTGATATTCCTGATCCCACTTAACTGTACCTGCATCAATTGCATCCAATAACAGGTATTCAGTCATCATTTTTGTCATACTTGCAATACCTAGTGAAGTATCTGCATTTTGTTCATATAAAATTTTTCCTGAATCTGCGTCAATTAAAATTGCAGCATCCACATGTAGTCCTAAATCTGTTTCTGCATTTGCCTTCGCCGGAATACCTGCTAAAACACTAAATAACAAAACAGGAATTAGGAGTAAGCGAATGACAGTGTTCATTGTCTTTTTCACCTTTAAAGCCCTCCAAAAAATAATCTTGTCCTCGACATTTTATCATATATAGTAACTTCCGTGCGCACTCTATATCATAAAAAAATGCTCTCGTGTCATCTTTGTAGACGATTCGAGAGCATAAAAGTTGCTAGTAATATATTACATCGAATAGTTTGGTGATTCTTTTGTGATTTGTACATCATGTGGATGTGATTCACGTAGACCTGCACCTGTCATACGAACAAATTGAGCATTTTCACGTAAGAACTCAAGGTTAGCTGAACCGCAATAGCCCATACCTGCACGAATACCACCGATTAGTTGATAAATTGTATCTGCTAGTGGTCCTTTGTATGGAAGACGACCTTCAATACCCTCTGGTACTAATTTTTTCGCATCTTCTTGGAAGTATCGATCTTTTGAACCTTTTTCCATAGCTCCAATTGAACCCATACCACGGTATACTTTGAAGCGACGACCTTGGAAGATTTCAGTTTCACCAGGAGATTCAGAAGTACCTGCAAGAAGTGAACCAAGCATTACAACGTTACCACCTGCTGCAAGAGCTTTTACGATATCTCCTGAGTATTTAATGCCTCCATCAGCAATAATTGTTTTACCAAGCTCACGAGCTACTGTTGCACAATCGTAAACAGCTGTAATTTGTGGTACACCTACACCTGCTACGACACGAGTAGTACAAATAGATCCAGGTCCAATACCAACTTTCACTACATCTGCTCCAGCTTCAAATAATGAACGTGCACCATCAGCAGTTGCCACGTTACCAGCGACAATTTCAAGCTCTGGATAAGCTTCACGGATAGAACGAATTGTTTGTAATACACCCTCAGAATGACCGTGAGCTGTATCGATTACTACGATGTCTACTTGTGCTTCAACAAGCTTTTCAATACGTATCATCGTATCTTTTGAAACACCAACGGCTGCTCCTACTAATAAACGACCATGTATGTCTTTTGCAGCGTTAGGGAACTCAATTACCTTCTCAATATCCTTAATTGTAATTAGTCCAGTTAATTTACCTTCTTCATCTACAATTGGTAACTTTTCGATTTTATATTGTTGAAGAATCTTTTCAGCATCCTCTAGAGTCGTTCCAACAGGAGCTGTAATTAAATCTTCTTTTGTCATAACATCTTCAATTTTTAAAGAATAGTCAGAAATGAAACGTAAGTCACGGTTTGTAATGATCCCTACTAGTTTTTGGTTTTCCATACTATCAACAATTGGTACACCAGAAATTCGGTATTTACCCATTAAATGCTCAGCATCGAAAACTTGGTGAGTCGGAGTTAAGAAAAATGGGTTTGTAATAACACCATTTTCAGAACGTTTTACTTTTTCTACTTGCTCAGCTTGCTCATCAATCGACATGTTCTTATGGATAATACCGATACCACCTTGACGTGCCATAGCAATTGCCATTTTAGACTCTGTAACTGTATCCATGCCTGCGCTGATCATTGGAATATTTAATTTAATCTTCGGTGTTAGTTGAACTGATAAATCAACATCTTTCGGTAATACTTCTGAATGCGCTGGTACTAATAATACATCATCAAAAGTTAAACCTTCTTTGGCAAATTTAGTTTCCCACATTTTCGTAACGTCCTCCTATAGTTAAAAGAATATTAATTGTAAGATTAACAACGTGCTAAGCTACTGTCAAGAAACTTATAAAAGAAAGACAATTCAGATTTTTCAAGGTGGTAATTCTGATAGTCTTTTCGCCCTTTTTTCACTGAGAAAAATATAGCCATTTTTAATTTCTTCTACATTTAGAATAAATGATCGTTGAGCTCTGTCTTATTTTAGGCAAGTTTTGTTGAATTATTGATAAATTATTAAGGTTTTTTATAAAAAAACAGTCAGCACTCAGCTGACTGTTTACATTGCCTAGCGACGTCCTACTCTCACAGGGGGAAGCCCCCAACTACCATCGGCGCTAAAGAGCTTAACTTCCGTGTTCGGTATGGGAACGGGTGT
>NZ_JBLLLQ010000044.1:0-31245 GCF_047737915.1 Lysinibacillus sp. NPDC056185 | reverse complement strand
CACACCCGTTCCCATACCGAACACGGAAGTTAAGCTCTTTAGCGCCGATGGTAGTTGGGGGCTTCCCCCTGTGAGAGTAGGACGTCGCTAGGCACTTAAAAAGTCGAGGATTTATTCCTCGGCTTTTTTTGTTTTATAACATAATAAAAAAAGGCTCTTTTCGAAAAGATTGTTGCTATTCAACTAACGGTGCAGTTTAGTTCAAGAAGGAGTACAATGATTTTAGGAGAGAATATTTATTCAAATGGAAACATGGGGGAACTGTGATTTATGGATAAAACTGAAGAACTTTTAAAAATTTTCGATTTAGTACCTAAGATAGATTTTGTGGATAGAATCAGAAATTTATTAAAAGAAGAAATAGAGAATGAATCATCGGAAGATAATGAATACTTAAAAACACTATGTATTCAATTATTTGCTTTAGGATGTGTTGACGATACTCTGTTAATTTGGAGAGCAAAGGAAAAGGACTTTGATACACATTGTAATATTGATGTTCAACTATTATGTGGTGCAGGATTGGAAAAGACACTGGGTTATCTCAATAAAATTGATACTTTAGAGGCAAAGAAAGAACTAAGCTATTTACAGAAATGTAAAGAAGATTTTGAGGATTTTAATGTAGAAAAAGTTCTGAATTTTTACAAAAAATATTACGGAATTTAGGAATGTGTGTATAAGGTCATTATAATTCCTTGTTGAACTCCCATGAAAGAACGAAATAATCTTTCATTCTCTGTGGTGTATCGCTGGTTTTTGCCCTACATGGATGGCTAACGGGTGCTTTACTTGAAGATCATTGAGTTGCATAGGCAGCTCTTTTTTCTTCATAAACTAACGGCACAGGATAGTTAAACAATATAATTAATTGATATTTAAACAAAGAGGTGAGTAAAATTAGTCAATTTTTAATAATAAATCAAAATAAGATTGAGATACTTCAAAAAGGGCAAAATGGTACACCAATAATTATCCTTACAGGAATGGGTTGTTCATTCGATGAATGGTATGAAGTGGCAGAGTTATTAAGTAAAACAAATAGAGTTATAATGTTCCATAGACCAGGGCTAGGCGAAAGTGAAATTCATAACGAAGTCCGTAATACACAAACAGTCGTAAACGAAGTAAAAGAGATGATACATTTACTTAAATTATCTGAACCCGTAGTATTAGTTGGTCATTCCTATGGTGGGTTATGTGTACAACATTTTGTGAAAAAGCATCCTGAAAAGGTTGCTGGAATAGTATTAGTAGATTCAACTTCTGTTGATTTAAAGGTTTTAGATGACTTGAATTTACCTGTTCTGAATGAAGGAGCAACCGATGAATTTTGGATGGAAAAATGTCGTTCTTATTCTCAAATGAAAAGGGAAGAATTAAGAGAAGTTATTAACCCTACTCTAACAAAAGAACAAAAGCTACTCCCGAATGATATTCAAAAACGCTTAATAAATTTCCGGATAAACCCTACTCTATATAAAGCAATGTATTCTGAAATTAGCAACTGGAAGAGGGACGGAGATATTATAAAGAATTTGGTGGTATACCCTGATATACCTTTAATTGTTATTAGCCGAGATAAAGAGCATAACATTAAGTTAGGTACTATGGAAGGTTTATCAGAGTGGGAGTTAAGGTTATTTGAAGAAAAGTGGCAAGAACTTATTATGAATCAAGTTAATCTTACTTCAAATAGTAAATATATAATCGCACAAGGAGCCAGTCATTCAATACATATTGATAGACCTGATATTATAGTTCAATCAATTAATAAAATAAATTCCTTCCTCAACTAGCGGTTGCTTTAGTTGAAGAAGGATTTACGAAAAATCAAAATATAAAGATCAAGTTAATCTACAAAATGTGCAGGATTAACTTGGTCTTTATGTATTAACAGCAACAATCTATCCGCTTAACCGAGAGTCCCCCCATAAGTGAACCCATAATTGCTATATACTACCCCATCGATAACCCCATATGCCGCTACGTTGCACTACCTTTCGAGCAAAAAAAAGCTGCTGCCCCCAGAAAAGCACCCAGTCGAAACAGAAATCAACCCTACGATAGGGTGAAGAGCATTTCATTAATAAATCATACATACTAAATGAAGGATCTCAAGGTATAATGAAACTCATAAGAGGAAAAATTATTGGATACAAGATCGAAAGGAAGAAAGATTTGGGAAAAAAACAAATTTGGTATGAAGTAGAAGAAAATGAATCAATTGAAGATTGTTTGGCAAGAATGCGTCGAGATGGTTATATGGCAGTGGGAAGAAAAGAAGAACCGGTTTTTCACTTAGTCAATGGAGAACCAACGTATTTACGTCAAAAAATACAATTTAAAGCGATGTTATGGCAAGATTCCGAGTAAATTTCACTTAAATCCGAACGTTTATAAACTACTAAAATAAAATGTTCGCATTTCTAGTTGACTATAATGGAATGACTTGTTAAAATATGAGAAGGAAAAACAAATAAATCCCACATATATGCTAGAGGATTGGCTCTAGTGTCTCTACCCGGCACCGTAAATGCTGGACTATGCGGGAAAGCACTTTTGGTATGTTACGGGAAGGTGTATGTGCAGAAATGTACATTTGCATATTCTTTTCATAATGAGTCCTCAAGTAAACTGCTTTCACGTGTATGGTAGGGAGTAGTTTATTTGAGGATTTTCTTTGTTATAAAAAGTAAAGAATGTAGCTATAAAATATTTGATCATTTTTCTAACGTTAAGAAGGAGCGACAATCATGAATCCGAAAATCGGTGTCATTATGGGGAGTTCAAGTGACTGGGAAACAATGAAACATGCATGTGATATTTTAGATGAATTACAGGTACCGTATGAGAAAAAAGTTGTATCTGCACATCGTACGCCTGATTTAATGTTTGAGTATGCAGAATCAGCACGTGAGCGAGGTATTCAAGTAATTATTGCTGGTGCAGGTGGAGCTGCGCATTTACCTGGAATGGTAGCGGCTAAAACAACGTTACCGGTAATCGGTGTACCTGTGCAATCCCGTGCTCTTAACGGTCTTGATTCTTTATTATCAATCGTTCAAATGCCTGGTGGTGTACCTGTAGCAACAGTAGCGATTGGCAAAGCGGGAGCGACGAATGCAGGCTTGCTAGCAGCGCAAATTTTATCGACAACAGATGTAGAGCTTGCTAATAAACTAGATGCTAGACGTGAAGCCACAAAGCAACAAGTACTGGAAAGCACAGGTGACTTAGTGTGACAAAGATAATTTATCCCGGGCAGACGATAGGTATTATCGGAGGAGGTCAGCTTGGCCGTATGATGGCGCTTGCTGCTAAAGAAGCAGGCTTTAAAATCGCCGTTCTTGAACCATCAATGGATTCACCAGGTGGACAGGTTGCGGATGTACGTATTGTAGCCCCATATGATGATGAGGCAGCTTTAGAAGAACTTGCCGAGGTAAGTGACGTTATAACGTATGAATTTGAAAATATCGATTATGAAGGCTTAAAACGTTTAACACAAATGGCTTACGTCCCACAAGGAGCAGAGCTAGTACGCATCACACAAGACCGTGTGACTGAGAAAGAAGCGATTGTGAACGCAGGTTGTCCGGTAGCCCCTTATTTGGTTGTAAATACATATGAAGAATTACTAGCCAATATCGATAGGATTAGTTATCCTTGTATAGTCAAAACAGCAAGAGGTGGCTATGATGGCAAGGGGCAGCAGCTTTTAAAATCTGCAGAAGACCTACCGTTAGCAAAAGAGCTTTTCTCTCATTCACAATGTATTGTTGAGGGATTTGTACCTTTCGTTAAAGAGGTGTCTGTCATTGTTCAAAGAAACGGTAATGGTGAATCATATTGTCAGCCAGTTGGAGAAAATATTCATGTGCATCATATTTTACATGAAACGATCGTACCAGCTCGTATAAAAGAGGAAACATCACTGACTGCAGAGCGAGAAGCCTTGAAAATTGCTGATTATCTAAATTTAGTAGGGACATTAGCTGTAGAAATGTTTGTATTAGAAGATGGTGGAATCATTATTAATGAATTAGCACCAAGACCTCATAATTCAGGTCACTATTCTATAGAAGCATGTAACGTTTCACAGTTCCATCAACATATACGTGCAGTTTGTGGTTGGCCATTATGTAAACCACAACTTTGGGCACCATCTATTATGATAAATGTTTTAGGGCAGCATGTCGTGCCACTTAGTAACTCAATTGCTAAATATCCTGAATGGTCTATACATCTTTATGGGAAAGCTGAAGCTAAGGTGAACCGTAAGATGGGCCACGTAACGATTATGACAAAAAACTTAGAAGAAACACTACAACAAATCGAGAGTTCTGGCATTTGGTCAGAATAGAAGGAGAAACGCAATGATCGAACGTTACACAAGACCCGAAATGGGCGCAATTTGGACAGAACAAAATAAATATCAAGCTTGGCTAGAAGTTGAAATTTTAGCATGTGAGGCTTGGGCAGAAATTGGAGACATTCCGAAAGAGGATGTAGCTAAGATTCGTGAAAATGCTTCATTTGATGTAAATCGTATTTTAGAGATTGAAAAAGAAACACGTCATGATGTTGTAGCATTTACTCGTGCCGTTTCTGAGACGCTTGGTGAAGAGCGAAAATGGGTGCACTATGGTTTAACTTCTACGGACGTAGTTGATACAGCTCTTTCTTATATAATTAAACAAGCGAATGATATTTTACGCAAAGACATCGTGAATTTCATTGATATTATTGCAGCAAAAGCGAAAGAGCATAAGCATACGGTTATGATGGGACGTACACATGGTGTTCATGCTGAGCCAACAACTTTCGGCTTAAAACTAGGTTTATGGTATGAAGAAATGAAGCGTAACCTAGAACGCTTTGATGCTGCGGCAAAAGTAATTGAAACAGGAAAAATGTCTGGAGCAGTTGGAACATATGCCAATATCGATCCTAAAGTTGAGCAATATGTATGCGATAAATTAGGACTTACAGCATCACCTATTTCAACTCAAACATTACAACGTGATCGACATGCTCAATATTTAGGTGCGTTGGCATTAATCGCAACATCAATTGAGAAATTTGCAACAGAGATTCGCGGCTTGCAAAAATCTGAAACGCGTGAAGTTGAGGAAGCATTTGCAAAAGGTCAAAAAGGCTCGTCAGCGATGCCTCATAAACGTAACCCAATCGGGTCTGAAAACATGGTTGGTATGTCACGTTTAATGCGTGGCTATATGGTAACGGCTTATGAAAACGTAGCATTATGGCATGAGCGTGATATTTCACATTCATCTGCAGAGCGCGTTATTTTACCGGATGCAACGATTACACTTAACTATATGTTAAATCGCTTCGGTAACATTGTGAAAAACTTAACAGTATTCCCTGAAAACATGAAACGTAATATGGGTCGCACTTTTGGTTTAATTTACTCTCAACGTATCCTATTAGCACTTATCGATAAAGGGTTAGTGCGTGAGGAAGCGTATGATACAGTACAACCTTTAGCGATGCAGGCGTGGGACGAGCAAGTTCAGTTCCGTACGTTAGTCGATGCAAGTGAAAAAATTACATCGTATTTAACGAAAGAAGAGTTAGATGATTGCTTTGACTACAACTACCATTTACAGCATGTAGATATGATTTTTGAGCGTCTTGGACTTAACTAAGTAGAGTCACTAGCGGATGTTACAGAATTGAATCGTTACGTACGATTCAATTCTGAACAATACGCGTGTATTTCATAATATCAGGGGGAGTAACGAAATGACTACAGGTCAACTTTTGTATGAAGGTAAAGCAAAAAAATTGTATACAACAGAGGAGCCAAATGTGTTACTCGTTGAATACAAGGATAGTGCAACAGCATTTAATGGTGAGAAAAAAGAAGAAATTGAAGGTAAAGGCGTATTAAACAATCGCATTACCTCTCTAATTTTCGAAAAATTACAAGCAAACGGAATTGCGTCACATTTCGTAAAACAATTATCTGATACGCAGCAGCTTGTAAAAAAGGTAGATATTATTCCAATAGAGGTCGTAGTTCGTAATATAGCAGCAGGTAGCTTAGCGAAACGTCTTGGCTTTGAGGAAGGTACACCATTAAAACGCCCAATCGTTGAGTTTTATTATAAAGACGATGAACTAGGCGACCCGCTCATTACTACGGAGCATATTGACGTACTTGATCTTGCGACACCTGAGGAAGTGACAGCCATTTATGATGGTGCACTTGTAGTGAACAAAGTGTTGCAGCCACTATTTGCAGATGTCAACGTTACACTAATTGACTTTAAATTAGAGTTCGGACGCGATGATGATGGAAATGTACTACTGGCAGATGAAATATCACCAGATACATGCAGACTTTGGGATGCAACTACAAAGCAAAAGTTAGACAAAGATGTCTTTCGTAGAGACCTTGGTAATTTAACAGAAGTTTATACTATTATACTTTCTAGACTCGGAGGCAAATAACAATGAAAAAAGTTAAAATTTACGTGACATTACGTGAGAGCATTCTTGATCCACAAGGTTCAGCTGTACAAGGTTCTTTAGTGAAAATGGGTTACGCTGAAGTAGAAGATTTACGTATCGGTAAATATCTTGAACTAGCAATTAAAGATACAGAACGTGATATTGATACTCTAGTAAAAGAAATGTGTGAAAAGGTTTTAACTAACGTTGTAATCGAAGACTATCGCTACGAAGTCGAGGAGGCTAACTAATCATGAAATTCGCAGTACTCGTTTTCCCTGGGTCAAACTGTGATATCGATATGTATCATGCGATTAAAGACGAGCTAGGTGAAGAAGTAGAATATGTATGGCATACAGCAACAGATTTAAGTGGCTTTGATGGCATTTTAGTACCAGGAGGCTTCTCATACGGGGATTATCTTCGCTGTGGTGCGATGGCCAACCAATCTAATATTATGGCAGAGGTTAAGAAGGCAGCGGATGCTGGTAAGCCGGTATTAGGAGTATGTAATGGCTTCCAAATCTTAACTGAAGCAGGTTTATTACCAGGTGCATTACTTCGTAACAAAAATTTGAAATTCATGTGTCGTACAATCCAGCTTAAAGTTGAAAACAATAATACATTATTCACAAATCAATATGAGCAAGGCCAAATAATCAATATTCCAATCGCACATGGTGAAGGTAACTACTACTGTGACGAGGAAACTTTACAACAATTAAAAGATAACAATCAAATCGTGTTTACATACTCAGGCGAAAATCCAAACGGTTCTTTAGAAGATATCGCGGGGATTATAAACGAGCGCGGCAATGTACTAGGTATGATGCCTCACCCAGAGCGAGCTGTTGATGCACTGGTGGGCGGAGCAGACGGTCTAGCAGTATTTAAATCAATTGTGAAGCAGTGGAGGGAAAATCATGTCAACAACTAAGTTTGAGCCAACAGCACAGCAAATTAAAGATCAAAAATTATACGCTGGTATGGGGATGTCAGACGAAGAATTTGCAATGGTAGAAGGTATTTTAGGACGTCTACCAAACTGGACAGAGACAGGTCTTTTCTCAGTAATGTGGTCTGAGCACTGCTCATACAAAAATTCTAAACCAGTATTACGTAAATTCCCTACAAAGGGTCCACAAGTTTTACAAGGTCCAGGTGAAGGTGCTGGTATCGTAGATATTGGTGACGAACAAGCAGTTGTATTTAAAATGGAATCACATAACCACCCATCAGCAATTGAGCCTTATCAAGGTGCTGCTACAGGAGTTGGTGGTATTATCCGTGACGTTTTCTCAATGGGTGCACGTCCAATTGCGATGCTAAACTCATTACGCTTTGGCGAATTAAAATCAGCGCGTGGTAAATATTTATTTGAAGAAGTAGTTGCTGGTATCGCAGGTTACGGTAACTGTATCGGGATTCCTACAGTAGGTGGCGAAATTCAATTCGATCCTTGCTATGAAGGCAACCCACTTGTGAATGCAATGTGTGTAGGTTTAATCGACCACAAAGATATTCAACGTGGAATCGCGGCTGGTGTAGGGAATACAGTCATGTATGTGGGAGCTAAAACAGGTCGTGACGGTATCCATGGTGCAACATTTGCATCTGAAGAGTTAACAGAAGAATCTGATAACCAACGTCCAGCAGTACAAGTAGGAGATCCATTTATGGAGAAACTTTTACTTGAAGCATGTTTAGAAGTTGTAAAATCTGACGCGCTAGTAGGTATTCAAGATATGGGTGCTGCTGGTCTTACTTCTTCATCAGCAGAAATGGCTTCTAAAGCTGGCTCTGGTGTAGAAATGAACTTAGACTTAGTACCTCAACGTGAGACAGGCATGACAGCATATGAAATGATGTTATCTGAATCTCAGGAGCGTATGCTACTTGTTGTGAAAAAAGGTCGCGAAGATGAAATTAAAGCGATTTTCGATAAATATGATTTAGATGCTGTGGCAATTGGTCGCGTGACGGATGATAAAATGCTACGCCTATTACATAATGGTGAAGTTGTAGCTGAAGTACTTGCTGATGCACTTGCAGAAGATGCGCCAGTTTATCATAAACCATCTGCAGAGCCTGCTTACTATGCTGAGTTCCAAGCGATGGAAAACACAGAACCAGTGGTAACAGATTACAAAGAAACATTAAATGCACTTTTAAAAGCACCAACAGTTGCTTCAAAAGAGTGGGTTTACGATCAATATGATTATCAAGTACGTACATCAACAGTCGTTGCACCAGGTTCTGATGCAGCAGTGATTCGCGTCCGCGGTACGAACAAAGGTTTAGCGATGACTACTGACTGTAACTCTCGTTATATTTTCCTAGATCCAGAGGTTGGCGGTGCCATTGCTGTAGCAGAGGCGGCTCGTAATATCGTAGCATCTGGTGGTACACCATTAGCGATTACTGACTGCTTAAACTTCGGTAATCCTGAGAAACCAGAAATCTTCTGGCAAATTGAAAAATCAGCTGATGGTATTTCAGCCGCTTGTACAGCATTGAATTCACCAGTAATCGGCGGTAACGTATCTCTTTATAACGAGCGTTCTGGCGAAGCGGTTTACCCAACACCAACAATCGGTATGGTTGGACTAATTGAAGATTTAGCTCATGTGACAACTCAAGAAGTAAAAGCTGCTGGTGATGTAGTATTTGTGATCGGCGATACAAAAACTGAGTTCGGTGGTTCGGAGCTTCAAAAATTATTAAATAATGGGGTTATTTCAGGGAAAGCACCAGCTATTGACCTACAAATTGAAGCTGCACGTCAAGAAGCATTGCTTAAAGCGATTAAAGCTGGAATCGTACAATCTGCACATGATGTAGCAGAAGGTGGTCTTGCAGTTGCGCTTGCTGAAACAACATTTGGCGCAAATGGCTTAGGTCTTGATGTGACATTAACAGGCTCTGCTACAACAGCATTATTCAGTGAAACACAATCTCGCTTCGTTGTAACAGTGAAAGAAGAAAATGCAGCTGCATTTGTAGAAATTGTAAAAGACGCAATGAAAATCGGTGTCGTAACAAACGATGCGCTTGTTAAAATCAACGGTGACAACGGTGTGCTTGTAGAAGGTACAGTGGAGGAATTCCGTTCTAATTGGAAAGGAGCAATCCCATGCTTGCTGAACTCAGAGGCTTAAACGAAGAATGTGGGGTGTTTGGTATTTGGGGCAACTCAAATCCAGCACACCTTAGTTATTACGGGCTTCATGCTCTTCAACACCGTGGCCAAGAAGGTGCTGGGATCGTCGTTTCTGACGGTCAGCATCTTCGCGCGGTGAAAGGCGAAGGACTAGTTAATGATGTTTTCAACGAAGAGAAATTAAAGGCAGTGGACGGAAAAGCAGCAATTGCCCATGTCCGTTATACGACTGCTGGAGGTGGCGGTATTGAAAATGTACAGCCGTTATTATTCCACTCCTCAACTGGTAGCCTTTCAATTGCTCATAACGGTAATTTAGTCAATGCAACGCACTTAAAACAGTACTTAGAGCGTCAAGGGAGTATTTTCCATTCTAGCTCCGATACTGAAGTGTTAGCGCATCTTATTAAGAAAAGCTCGCATTCACCATTCCGTGCGAAGGTGAAAAATGCCCTATCTTTATTAAAGGGTGCGTATTCGTTCTTAATTATGACTAAAGATGAAATGCTTGTTGCACGTGATCCACATGGTTTACGTCCATTATCTCTTGGGAAGCTAGGAGATGGTTGGGTTGTAGCCTCTGAAACTTGTGCATTTGATTTAATAGGTGCAGAATTTGTTCGATCTGTTGAACCTGGTGAGTTATTAATTATTAACGATGAGGGTGTAAAATCTGATCGTTTTGTAGATATGGATAAACGTGCAATGTGCGCGATGGAGTACGTTTATTTAGCACGTCCTGATTCTGATATTGATGGTATTAATGTCCACATGGCGCGTAAACGTATGGGTAAACAGCTTGCTCGTGAATGTGCACATATTGAAGCTGATGTTGTAACAGGTGTGCCTGATTCAAGTATTTCAGCAGCAATCGGCTTTGCAGAGGAAAGTGGCATTCCGTATGAGCTAGGTCTTATTAAAAATCGTTATGTAGGTCGTACATTTATCCAGCCGACACAGGAACTACGTGAACGCGGTGTGAAAATGAAGCTTTCTCCAGTTGTTCAAGTCGTAAAAGGTAAACGAGTGGTGATGGTGGATGATTCAATCGTTCGCGGTACAACTTCACGACGTATTGTAAAAATGTTAAAAGATGCAGGGGCAGCAGAAGTTCATGTTGTGATTTCTTCGCCACCTATGACGGATCCTTGCTATTATGGCATCGATACTTCCACACATGAAGAATTGATTGCATCTAGCCACAATGTAGATGAAATACGTGATGTTATAGGAGCTGATTCACTAACATTCCTTTCCGTTGAAGGTATGGTGGAGACGATTGCAAGACCATATGAAGATGAAAACCGTGGATTATGCCTAGCATGCTTTACAGGTAAATATCCAACAGAAATTTTCCCAGATACAATCTTACCGCATGAAAAAGAACTATTACGTTAAGAAAAACATCTAAAGACGTCTAGCGATGATGACGAATCTAGATTCAGATGTGCCAAGGCGATTTGGATGATAAGGAGGAACTCTGCGTGTCAAAAGCATATGAACAAGCAGGTGTAAATATTGAAGCAGGCTACGAAGCCGTAAAACGAATGAAGTCTCACGTTGAACGTACAAACCGTCTAGGTGTGATGGGCACGTTCGGTGGTTTTGGTGGTATGTTTGACTTGTCAGAACTAAATCTTAAGGAACCTGTTCTTATTTCAGGTACAGATGGTGTTGGGACAAAACTAAAGCTAGCGTTTATGGTAGATAAGCACGACACGATTGGCGTGGACTGTGTAGCGATGTGTGTCAATGATATCGTAGCGCAAGGTGCTGAACCATTGTACTTTTTAGATTATGTAGCGCTTGGCAAGGCTGAACCAGCGAAAATTGAGCAAATTGTAAAGGGTGTTGCAGATGGCTGTGTGCAATCTGGTGCGGCATTAATCGGTGGAGAAACGGCAGAGATGCCAGGTCTTTACGAAGAAGATGAGTATGATTTAGCTGGTTTTGCAGTAGGAGCCTGTGAAAAATCTGCCATCGTAACAGGCGAGAACATCGTAGAGGGTGACGTGCTTGTTGGTATTGCTTCAAGTGGAGTGCATTCAAACGGTTACTCATTAGTGAGAAAAATTGTCTTTGCAGATAATCATTACGCAGTTGATTCGATTGTGGAAGGCTACGAGGATCTTGGTCCTATCGGGGAAGCTTTGTTAGTGCCAACAAAATTATATGCGAAACCTGTGCTTGCATCTTTAAAAGCAGCAGACGTTCATGGCTGTGCACATGTAACTGGCGGTGGTTTTTATGAAAACCTACCACGTATGATGCCTGAAGGTTTAGCAACTGAAATTGACTTAGGATCTTGGCCTGTCTTACGTATTTTCGAGTTTTTAAAAGAAAAAGGCCAGTTAGAGGACAAGGATTTATATAATGTCTTTAACATGGGTATTGGCTTCGTATTAGCTGTACCTGCTGATGAAGTAAATAAAGTCCTTACTACAGTAGAAGCAAATGGTGAAAAAGCATACAAAATCGGTCGCGTTGTGAAAGGCGAGGGTGTTGTATTCAATGGCTCACATGATGGGAGTTTAGTGTAATGACTGCACCAACTAAAATTGCCGTTTTTGCTTCAGGTAGCGGCAGTAACTTTCAAGCTATTCAAGAGGCCATTGAGCGTGGTGAACTACATGCAAAGATCGAACTTGTTGTCACAGACAAGCCTAGTGCATTTGTAGTGACACGTGCTGAGAACTATAGTATTCCAGTGCTAGCTTTAAGTCCGAAAGAGTTTTCTTCAAAAGCAGATTATGAGACTGCTATTATCGAGGCTCTCCATAAATGTCATGTAGAATGGATTGTGCTTGCAGGTTATATGCGCTTAATTAGTGAAGTATTACTAACTGCATACCCACAGCGCATCGTGAATATTCACCCGTCACTATTACCGGCTTTCCCTGGTAAAGATGCCATTGGTCAAGCAATGGAACACGGAGTTAAGATAACAGGTGTAACCGTCCATTTTGTAGATGAAGGTATGGACACAGGACCTATTATTGCCCAATCGGCAGTTCAAGTTGTTGAAGGTGACCGTGAGGCAACAGAAACGGCCATTCATCAGGAAGAGCATAGGCTATATACAAAAGCTTTACAGCAATTATTAAAGTAATTCAGTGGTGAGGAGTTAGGTCTTCTGGAACAATACAGCCTAACTCTACTCTATCAATAATAGCAAGACATATTCGTGGCAAACACGATAAAAATTAGGAGGATTTCGTTGTGACTAAACGTGCATTAATCAGTGTTTCCAATAAAGATGGTATTTTAGAATTTGCAAAAGAACTAGTAGCATTAGGTTATGAAATTTTATCAACTGGTGGTACGAAAAAAATGTTACAAGACAATAATGTTGCCGTAACAGCAGTAGATGAAGTAACTAAATTCCCTGAAATTTTAGATGGTCGTGTAAAAACTTTAAATCCAATGATTCACGGTGGACTATTAGGAAAGTTTGACGATGCTTCTCATCAAGCACAAATGAATGAGCATGGAATTGAGCCAATTGAGATTGTATGTGTTAATCTTTATCCGTTTGTTGAAACAATTTCAAAGCCTAATGTAACATGGGATGACGCTATCGAAAATATTGATATCGGTGGTCCAACAATGTTACGTTCTGCAGCAAAAAACCATCAATATGTAACAGTAATTGTGGATAGCAAGGACTATACGAACGTATTAGAGGAACTTAAAGCTAATAGTGCTACGACAATTGAAACACGTCGTAAGTTAGCTGCAAAAGTTTTCCGTCACACAGCCGCTTATGATTCATATATATCAAACTACTTAACAGAAGAAGAGTTCCCAGAGAGCTTAACAATGACATATGAATTAAAACAAAACTTACGCTATGGTGAAAATCCTCATCAAAAAGCAGCGTTCTATCAAAAACGTCTAGGCTCAGATTTTTCATTAGCTTATGCTACGCAATTACATGGTAAAGAATTATCATACAACAATATTCAAGACGGTAATGCCGCATTGCAAATTGTCAAAGAGTTTGAAATGCCTGCAGCAGTAGCTGTAAAGCACATGAACCCTTGTGGTGTTGGAACGGGCGCAACATTAGAAGAAGCGTTTGATAAAGCGTATGAAGCAGATCAAACATCTATTTTCGGTGGTATTATTGCTTTAAATATGGAAGTAGATGCAGCAACTGCTGAAAAATTAAGCCATATCTTCTTAGAAATTATCATCGCACCAGCTTTCTCTCAAGAAGCACTTGATATTTTAACGAAGAAGAAAAATATTCGCTTATTAACAATTCCTTTCGAGCAAGCAAAACAAGACAAATTCAATGTTGTATCAGTTGAAGGTGGTCTTCTTGTACAAGAACCAGATCGCTACGGTTTTTCTAATGCAGATATTAAAGTTGTTACAGACCGTGAACCAACAGCACAAGAATGGGAAGCATTACAACTTGGCTGGGCAGTTGTGAAGCACGTTAAATCTAACGCTATCGTTGTGACAGATTCTCAAATGACACTTGGCGTTGGTGCTGGTCAAATGAACCGTGTTGGAGCAGCTAAAATCGCATTTGAGCAAGCGGGCGAAAAAGCAAAAGGTGCAGCATTAGCATCAGATGCATTCTTCCCAATGAGCGATACTGTAGAAGCAGCTGCAGCGGCTGGTATTACAGCCATTATTCAACCAGGTGGCTCTATCAAAGATCAGGATTCAATCGATAAAGCGAATGAATACGGCATTGCGATGGTATTCACTGGCGTACGTCATTTCAAACACTAAAATATCCAAAAACTAGACCGAGATGGGCAACATCTCGGTCTTACGTACAAAGAGGAGGATTCCCTAAAATGAAAGTATTAGTCATTGGAAGCGGCGGTCGAGAACATGCTATCGCCAAACAATTTAGTATTTCACCATCTGTTAATAAAGTATTTGTAGCACCTGGTAATGATGGCATGAGGGGCGATGCGGAAATCGTTGCTATTGATACTATGGATTTTGCAGGTCTTGCACAATTTGCAAAAGAAAATGCAGTAGATTTAACCTTTGTAGGACCTGAGCAACCACTTGCTGAAGGCATCGTTGATTTCTTTACTGCCCGTGGCTTACGAGCATTTGGTCCAACAAAGGCAGCAGCACAAATCGAAAGCAGTAAATCGTACGCGAAAGATATTATGAATAAATATAATATCCCAACAGCAGCCCATGAAACGTTTACTGAAGCTGCAAAGGCTATAGCCTATATTAAAGAGCAAGGTGCTCCAATCGTTATCAAAGCAGATGGGTTAGCAGCTGGTAAAGGTGTAGTTGTCGCAATGACAGAAGACGAAGCAATTGAAGCAGTAGAAGATATGATTGGGAACCAACGTTTTGGTGAATCCTCTTCTCGTGTTGTCATTGAAGAATTCCTAGACGGAGAAGAATTCTCCTTTATGTCATTTGTCCATAAAGGTCAGATTTACCCAATGGTGATTGCTCAAGACCACAAACGTGCTTATGATGGCGATAAAGGACCAAATACAGGTGGTATGGGAGCCTATTCACCGGTACCTCAAATCTCGCAAGAAGTAGTGGATGATGCATTTAAGACGGTTGTTGAACCGACCGTGAAAGGTATGGAGGCAGATGGTGAATCGTTTACAGGGATTTTATATGCAGGTTTGATTTTAACGAAAAATGGTCCAAAAGTGATTGAGTTTAATGCACGCTTTGGAGATCCTGAAACGCAAGTAGTTTTACCACGTATGACATCTGATTTTGGTGCATTTATGACAGCCTTGATGGATGAAAAGCCATTTGATCTGCAATGGTCCGAAGAAGCAATGCTAGGCGTAGTAATTGCTGCTGAAGGTTATCCAGGGGACGTTGAAAAAGGAAATGCATTACCTAACCTAGAGGCTCTATCAGCTTCACACGCGGTATTCCATGCGGGTACAAAGTCTGTAGATGAAAACTTTGTTGGTAACGGTGGCCGAGTTTTATTAGTAGGAGCAAAGGCATCTACTTTAAAAGAAGCACAAGAAAAAGTATACGCAGGTATTGCAACTGAAAAATGGAACAATTTCTTCTACCGCAAAGATATCGGTTGGCGTACTTTTAAATAGTACGGGCATATTGATTAGGGAAATAATTGCCCTAGAATATAATAGGATTTTTTGTTTGCATTTTGCTGATGTAAAACCTTTTTAGCTGATTGAAGCGGAGGGCCACTCGATTGCTCCCGCCGCTTTGCTTTTATCTTAGAGCAAAGCTTTCCCAGGAAAAGTGAGACAGAAGAGATCCTGCTCGGAGTATATATTTTCTGTGCGAAAGCGAAGGGATGGCTTATTGTATTCACGGAAAAGTTAGTAGCCTGCAACGCGAACCTGCTTCTTCTAATTAGATTTATACTTAAAGTTGGAGACGACATTTATTAAAACATATGCATTGTATTTAAGTTGATTGGAGTGGAGGCTGGGCGACTCCTCGGGGATTAGCGTCACAGATGAGACCCTGGAGCGAGCAACGCGAGTGAAGCGGCTCATCGGACGCCCCCAGGAAAGCGCCCAGTCGGAACCGAAATCAACCCACACTATGGTAAAATTAAATATTTTAATCATTCAATGAAACTTCTTATTGTTTTCAAACGTATGATTTAAAAAGGGTGAAAGCCGTCTCAACTGTACAGTTGAGACGGCTCCTTTGACTAAGAAGGATTTTGAGCTTTATTTGTAGAATTTTTACTTTCTGAGGAATTTTGATTTGAAGTGCTGGAGTCAGATTGCTTTGATGCAGTTGCATTTGATCCTGACGTATTTCCAGATATAACAGAGGAGAAATCCTTCATGAGTTTACCGATTTGTTCAGATGACATAGAATTTTGGCCGCTGAACATACTTTGCATAGAAGAGTTGCCGGTGCTATTGTTGTTGCTGTTGCTCATAGAGCTCTCCATAGTAGAGCACAGTAAAGCTTTCGTTGGGCAATACTTAAAGATACCCTCAGCCATTTTAAAGGCACCAAATGCAATCATCAATCGACCTTTCGTACATTCAGGATTTCTTGAGACTTTAGCGATACCAAATGCCGTTAAACTTACACCCATGGCAAAGCGACAAAAGGCATTTTTTTCGCTTAAATTCGATTCTTGCATCATAATATTTCCTCCTTTAGTCATTGTGGAAAAAATAAAGCGGGGTGCACTTTGTTTTATGAAAGTGCTGTGTTACGATTGAAACAAGATGATTGCATAAAGCATTAATTTTATGAAAAAAAGCGTTTATGCAGTAGTAGTATGTGATTTCGCGTAGGATTTACACAATGAAATTTTACGTAATTTAGGAAGGGGCGAATAGAATGGATCCAGTATGGAAAATTACAGAATTACGTCAACAATTAGCTGTAATTGATGGAAAAAAAGCACCGGATATTGTATTAAAAAATGCACGTTATTTACATAGCATGCTCAAACAATGGATAGTAGGGAACATTTGGATTTTAGGAGATCGTATTGTCTATGCTGGTGATAGAATGCCTCCGTTATTAGAAGGGACCGAGGTGGTCGATTGTACGAATAAAACCATTGTACCAGGATATATTGAGCCGCATGTTCATCCGTTCCAGTTATACCATCCGCAATCTTTTGCAGATTTTTGTGGACAACTTGGAACTACAGCTTTTATTTCAGATAATTTAAGCTTCGTTTTATCTTTAGAAAATAAGAAAGCGTTTTCAATACTGGATGATTTGAAAAAGCTACCGTTTTCATTTTATTGGTGGACTCGTTTTGATTCGCAAACTGAAATGGAACAGGAGGAAGAGATTTTTTCTAATACGTCCATTTTAGAATGGTTGGAACGAGATGATGTTTTACTTGGAGGAGAATTAACGGGCTGGCCAAGGTTGTTACATGGCGATGACCAAATGCTCTATCGCATGCAAATGGCTAAGGGCTACGGGAAAAAAATAGAAGGGCATTTCCCTGGTGCATCTGAACGAACTTTAGCACGTATGAAGCTACTTGGTGCAGATGGTGATCATGAAGCTATGACAGTGGAAGAAGTAGAACGACGTATTATGCAAGGATATGCTGTAACGCTACGTCATTCTTCAATACGTCCAGACCTACCAGATCTATTAAAGGGAATAGTCGAAAAAGAACTACCTATTTTTGATCATTTAATGATGACAACAGATGGTTCACCACCTTCTTTTCATGAGGATGGTGTAATGGATAAATGTATTCAAGTAGCTTTAGATGCAGGTGTAGCGCCAATAGATGCTTATCAAATGGCTTCCTATAATGTGGCACGTTATTATAATATGTCCAACTTACATGGCTTTATCGCAACAGGTCGATTTGCCTCCCTAAATATTTTACAAGATGAATGGCATCCAGTTCCTGAGAGCGTACTTTCGAAGGGTGTTTGGTTAAAACGCGATGGAGAACAAGTGCAAAAACTTGCTGAAATTGATTATTCAGCGTTACCTGCATTTGACTTAGATTTTTCATTAACATCTCATGATTTTCAATTCTCGATGCCGTTTGGAATTGAGTTAGTAAATGATGTTATTACGAAACCATATAACTCATTAATTACTAGAGAAGGGCAGCTTGCAGATCATGATGAATGTTATTTAATGCTTATGAATAGAGATGGCAATTGGCATGTTAACACGATGATTAAAGGTTTTGCTACTAGTGTTCAAGGGTTTGCCTCATCTTATTCGAATACAGGCGATATTTTACTGATCGGAAAAAATAAAGACGATATGATCAAAGCCTTTGAGGAAATGAAGGCAATGCGTGGTGGTATTGTCCTTGTTGAAAAAGGTGAAGTAATTGCTACCGTTCCTTTAACAATTGGCGGTCTTTTATATGATGGAGATGTGAAGGAACTAGCAGAAAAAGAGAAGTTCTTAAAGCAAGCATTAGCAGAACGTGGTTACCACTTAGGAGACGCAATTTATTCTTTACTATTCTTACAATCGACACATTTACCATATATTCGTATAACGCCAAAAGGGATTTTTGATGTTATGAAGAATAAGTTATTATTACCAGCAGTGATGCGTTAATTGAAGTTTCCCTATGGTAGATGTAATTGATAAAAGGAGAGTAATGCTTGTGTTCAAATCGAAGAAACTATTTATCGCAATGGCTTTTAGCACCTTATTGATAGGAGGATGTTCAAAAGATTCGTCGGAAGTGAAGAAAGATGATACGAGCAAGGTTGACGATGGAACTGCTATTGAAGAGCCTGTTCAAGAAGGAGCGTTTGTTGCTCCGTTAACAGGTGAAGCTGTGAAGGAAGAAATTACACAACGTCCAATTATTGTTACCGTTAATAATCACCCGAAAGCACGTCCACAATCAGGAATAGAAGCGGCAGATATCATTTATGAAATGCTGGCAGAAGGCAATGTTACGCGTTTATTAGCAGTTTATCAAAGTGAACTGCCAGAAAATGTAGGGCCTGTTCGTAGTGCTCGATCTTATTTTGTTGATCTTGCAAAAAGCTATGGTGCATTTTACGTAGCACATGGTTATAGCCCAGAGGCAAAATCGATGCTTACTAATAATGTAGTCGACAATATAAATGGTATGGATTATGATGGCACACTTTTTAAGCGTTCAAAAGACCGTGTTGCTCCACACAACTCGTATATTACGTCTGAAAATATAGTAAATGGAGCGGAAAAAGTGGGCGCTTCAATGAGTTACCATGAAAAAGTACATGAGGCTTTTTATGAACCCGATGAACGTGGTAAAATAGGCAATGAAACAAGTCGAGTGGACATTTACTACGGAAATAGTGAGTATTTCCATAATTCGTATTTGTATGATAAGCAAAGTAATCGTTATGGACGACAATCGGCTGGCGTTGACACAAAGGATATGTTAACAGGCGATACATTATCATTTTCAAATGTTCTATTTTTTGAAATGAAACATCGAACGATTGATAATGAGGGGCGCCAAGATATTGATTTAACTTCTGGTGGAAATGCGTATGTATTTCAAAATGGCTATATGAGAGAAGTCAAATGGGCTAATATTGATGGAATACCAATGGCTGTAGAAGAGTCTGGGGAGCTTGTGAAGTTAGTACCAGGGAAGTCTTGGATTCATTTCGTACCAACTTCACCAGGGTTACAAGCAATGGTGAAAACGCAGCCTTAAAGGGAGGAAGATTGCATGCAAATCGAAAAAATTCGAGGGCATCAAACAGATCAATTATTTAAAGCAGTGTTAGAGCTGAAAGACATCGAAGAATGCTATAAATTTTTTGATGATTTATGTACGATTAGTGAAATTCAATCGCTGGCACAACGCTTTGAGGTTGCGCATTTACTACGTTTAAAGAAAACCTACGAATCCATTAAAAAGGAAACAGGTGCAAGTACAGCAACTATTTCGCGTGTACGTCGTTGCTTTGATTACGGGAATGATACATATGATGAAATGTTAGGTCGTTTGTATCCAGATGAAAAGCCGTTTCAAGCACCAAAAGAATAGTAGGTAAAGGGGCTGGGTAGAGTTTTTACCCAGTCTTTTTCATTTTTTTGTAGACAGTCATAAGCTATACTTGTAAACGAATAGATAGAAAATGATAGGTGGTAAAATAGATGGATTATTTAGAATGGAGACATGTGTTCAAGCTAGACCCAGCTAAAGATATTTCAGATGAGGCACTAGAAAAAATTTGTGAATCAGGTACAGATGTTATTATAGTTGGCGGAACAGACGGTGTAACTTTAGATGGTGTATTAGATTTACTTGTTCGTGTAAGACGCTTTGAAGTACCAATAGCGCTTGAAATTTCTGCGATTGATTCAGTAACACCAGGTTATGACTATTATTTCATTCCAACCGTGTTGAATAGTGACGATCCAAAGTGGATTAAAAATTTACACCATGAAGCCATTAAAGAATATGGAGATATTATGGTATGGGATGAACTAGTCGCTGAAGGTTATTGTATTTTAAACCCGAATTGTAAAGTAGCGGAAGTAACGAATGCGAAAACTGATTTATCTATTGATGATGTTGTTGCATACGCACGTATGGCTGAAAATTTCTTTAGACTACCTGTATTTTATGTAGAGTATAGCGGTACTTATGGGGATATTGAGGTTGTAAGTGCTGTGAAAAATGAACTGAAAAATACGCGACTGTTTTACGGTGGCGGTATTACATCTGCTAAGCAAGCAGCAGAAATGGCAAAATATGCAGATACAGTAGTAGTTGGTAATATTATTTACGAAGATTTAAAAGCTGCACTTGCGACTGTTAAGGCTGTAAAAAATAATATATAATGTAAGAACAAATGTTTGTAAGGCGGTGCGGAATGGAGCAGTTAACGAAAAACTTATTAGCAGGTATGAATCCTGAGCAGGAAAATGCGGTTAAAACAACTGAGGGGCCGCTTCTAATTATGGCGGGTGCTGGATCAGGGAAGACACGTGTATTGACACATCGTATAGCATACTTAGTAATTGAAAAAGAAGTATACCCATCAAAGATTTTAGCAATTACATTTACAAATAAAGCTGCACGTGAAATGCGTGAGCGTATAGATGGCATACTAGGTAACGGAACTGGCGATAGTATGTGGGTATCGACATTCCACTCAATGTGTGTGCGTATTTTACGACGTAATATTGATCAGCTTGGAATATCACGTAACTTTTCAATTTTAGATTCTACTGATCAGCTATCAGTTATTAAAAATGTTATGAAGGATGAAAATATTGATACTAAACGTTTTGAACCTCGTGCGATTTTAAATGCGATTAGTTCAGCAAAAAACGAATGTAAAACTGCGGACGATTATGCAGGTCAAATCAATGAAAATAATCCTTACGAAAAAACGATTGCACGTGTTTATAAAGGTTATGAAAAAAGATTACGCCGCAATCAATCACTCGATTTTGACGATTTAATTATGACAACTATTACATTATTCAATCGTGTACCAGAAGTGCTTGAATACTATCAAAATAAATTCCAATATATTCATGTAGATGAATATCAAGATACGAATAAATCCCAATATTTACTCGTTCAGTTGCTTGCCAAGAAATTTAAAAATATTTGTGTTGTAGGTGATTCAGACCAATCGATTTATCGTTGGCGTGGTGCAGATATTAGCAATATTCTTTCATTCGAAAAGGATTATCCAAATGCTAAGGCCATTATGCTTGAGCAAAATTATCGTTCAACAAAACGCATCCTACAAGCGGCAAATGACGTCATTCAAAATAATACAACACGTTATCCAAAAGAACTGCGTACAGAAAATGCAGAGGGTGAAAAAATCGTGTTGTACAAATCGTATAACGAGCAAGAGGAAGCGCAATTCGTTGTACAAACAATTCAACAGCTTATTCAAAAAGAAAATCGTACGTTTGATGACTTTGCGATACTATATCGTACAAATGCTCAGTCCCGTGTGATGGAGGAAGTGCTTGTTAAGTCCAATATGGCTTATCAAATAGTTGGTGGTACTAAGTTCTATGATCGTAAAGAGATTAAGGATTTACTTGCCTACTTACGCCTTATTGCCAATAACGATGATGATTTATCACTCGCACGTGTTATTAATGAGCCAAAGCGTAGTATCGGTGCAACTTCCTTTGAAAAAATGGCGCGCTATGCGATTGAACAAGATCGCTCTATTTTTGATGCCATGAATGATCTTGTATTCATGGGTCTTTCAGGGAAGGCTGCTAATTCAGCTGAGCAATTTTATGCAATGATTAAAGGCTTTACAGAGATGCAAGAATATTTATCGGTGACAGAAATTGTAGAGCAGGTCATTGACAAATCTGGTTATCGAGCAATGCTACAAAATGAAAAGACGATTGAAGCGGAAAGCCGCTTAGAAAATATTGAAGAGTTTTTATCAGTAACAAAGGCTTTTGAAGAGCGTAGTGATGATAAAAGCTTAATTGCCTTTTTAACTGATTTAGCGCTAATTGCAGATATTGATGCACTTGATAAAGATGACACATCGAAGGGCAACATTATTTTAATGACAATGCATGCTGCAAAGGGCTTAGAATTCCCTATTGTCTTTATCATTGGAATGGAGGAAAATATCTTCCCGCATTCTCGTTCACTTGATGATATGGATGAAATGGAAGAAGAAAGACGATTAATGTATGTCGGCGTGACACGTGCAGAGGAACGCTTATATTTAACGAGTGCACAAAGTCGTACGATTTTTGGTCGTTCTAGCTACAACAATGTGTCACGTTTCTTAGGTGAAATTTCGGAAGATATTACAGAATCAATATCCAAAGGTGGTTCGAAGCCTGAGGTTCCGTTTGCCTCTAGTAATCGTTCTGCAGGCGGCTATCAAAAACGTACACTTGGAGCGGTTCAGAAAACACAGCCTGCAACAGCTCGCTTACAAACAACTGGTGGAGACCAATTTGGCTGGAAGGCTGGAGACAAAGCGATCCATAAAAAATGGGGAACAGGTATGGTTGTTAGTGTAAAAGGTGAGGGTGATAGTACAGAGCTAGATATTGCCTTTCCACAACCTATTGGTATTAAGCGATTACTAGCACAATTTGCACCTATTGAAAAAGGGTAAGCGGAGGAACTTAAATGAACGAAATTGAACAGCGCGTTGTGGAGTTAAATAAATTATTACACGAATACGGTCATGCCTATTACGTGTTGGATAAACCTGTCGTAGCAGATAGTGTTTATGACCAATTATTACATGAGCTTATTGCATTAGAGGAAGCGAATCCGTCACTTATTTACCTAGATTCACCTACGCAGCGTGTAGGCGGGGCAGTGGTAGAAGGCTTTAAGAAGGTGACTCACGATTACCCGATGCTAAGTCTATCAAACGCTTTTAATGAAGAAGACTTACGTGAATTTGACCGTAAAGTACGTCAAGCAATCGGTGATAACTTTTCCTATGTTTGCGAGCTGAAAATTGATGGTCTTGCCATTTCATTAAAATACGAAAATGGCGTTTTTGTACAAGGAGCAACGCGAGGAGACGGTGTTGTAGGGGAAGATATTACAGCAAATTTAAAAACGATTCGAGCAATACCTCTTCGATTGAAGGAACCACTTACAATTGAAGTACGTGGTGAGGCATATATGCCTAAAAAATCATTTGAAAAATTAAATACCCTACGTGCTGAAAATGGAGAGGAATTATTCGCTAATCCACGAAATGCAGCTGCCGGCTCTTTACGCCAGTTAGATCCTAAAATAGCAGCGAGTCGTCAACTATCAACCTTTATTTATGCAATTGGGGGAGATGGCGAGGCATACGGTATTGACGGTCATGCAGAGATGCTCGATTATTTAGAAGGACTAGGCTTCCCATCAAATAAAGAGCGTCAACGCTGCTCAACAATTGAAGATGTACTAGCCTTTATCGAAAAATGGACTGAAAATCGTCCGAATTTAGCCTATGAAATTGACGGTATTGTTATTAAGGTGGATCGCTATGCGCAACAGGATGAGCTTGGTTATACAGCAAAGAGTCCACGTTGGGCAATTGCTTACAAATTCCCTGCTGAGGAAGTAGTGACAACATTACTTGATATTGATTTAACGGTTGGTCGTACAGGTGTTGTTACACCAACTGCTATTTTATCGCCTGTTCAAGTGGCAGGTACGACAGTTCAACGTGCGTCATTACACAATGAGGATTTAATTCGAGAAAAAGATATTCGACTAGGTGATTCAGTCATTATCCGAAAAGCTGGAGATATTATTCCTCAAGTTGTAGGTGTAATACTAGAACAGCGCCCTGAGGACTCAGTGCCATATGTAATGCCTGAAAGTTGTCCAGTTTGTGATAGCGAGCTTATTCGTATCGAAGGAGAAGTGGCATTACGCTGTGTAAATCCGGCATGTTTTGCACAAATTGCGGAGAGCATTAAATATTTCGTATCGCGTAATGCTATGAATATTGACGGTCTTGGTGATAAAGTCGTTGAGCAATTATTACGTGCAGATTTAATTCATGATATTTCTGATTTGTATCACTTAACTGTAGAACAGCTTGTCGAGCTTGAGCGTATGGGAGAAAAATCAGCGACGAATTTAGTGAGTGCTATTCAGGCTTCCAAAGAAAATTCGATGGAGCGTTTACTAATTGGATTAGGGATACGACATGTTGGCGAAAAAGCAGCAAAAATTGTTTCAGAGGAGTTTGAAACGATGGAAGCAGTGATGGCAGCAACAGAGGAGCAACTAGTGGCGATTCATGAAATTGGCGATAAAATGGCTTCATCGCTTGTCGAGTATTTTTCAAATGAGGATGCACGTGCAGTCATTGGACGCCTTGCTGAAGTAGGTGTCAATATGACATATAAAGGTAAAAAGATAGAAGTAGCTGTTGGGGATAATCCTTTTGCGGGCAAAACAATCGTATTAACTGGTAAACTTGAGCAATTGACACGTAACGAAGCAAAGGCGAAAATAGAAGAGTTAGGTGGTATTGTTTCAGGCAGTGTCAGCAAAAAAACTGATCTTGTCATTGCAGGAGCAGATGCGGGTTCTAAACTAGCAAAAGCCGAGCAATTAGGTATTGAAGTTTGGAATGAAGACAGCCTGATCGAACAGCTTAACCTCGTAAAATAATGGGAAATATCAGATTCGTCACCAAAAGTTGTGGATGACATTTGTAAAAATGTATACTTTATATAAGTTGATTGGAGTGGAGACTGGGCGACTCCTTGGGGATCAGCAATAGAGGAACGAAGGCTAAAACCATCACGTCCTGTGATAACGCCTTCGTGACCAACATCGGTGCTGTTGCCGCTGCCGCTACGCTTTCGCGCAGATAAAACCCTTTTGCTGTCACTTCGTTGCACTACGTTTTCGCACAGAATGAAACCCTTTTGCTGACGCTGCGTTAGCACTACGCTTTCGCGCAAAAAACATCTGTTGGCTCGAGACCCTGCAGCGCTAGCGGATGTTTTCTGTGCGAAAGCGAAGCGTCAGCAACAACAAATGTTTTCTGTAGCGAAAGCAAAGCGGCAGCTACAAATGTTTTCTGTGCGAAAGCGTAGCGTCAGCAACAAAGCGCCCAGTCGGAACAGAAATCAACCACACGTTATGGTGATGAGCCAAATATTATAGTAAAGTATGATGAATTGTCATACTCACTTGGTGGAGAATAGAGGCATTTTATATATGTCTCTTTCTGCCCATAGGTAGGGTATGAACAATTCGTCGAGCAGAATTTGGTTTACAGTAAAGGAGTATAAAAATAATGAAGTCATTTCGACTCATTCCAGCAATTGTCGCTGCTGCAATGCTAGTCGGCTGTGTGCCTTCTAATAAGAAGGAAACAGAGCTTACACAGGAGACGCAACAGGAAAAAGCGGAAACAACGATTATTCCAAGCATACAGATTGATGATTCATACTATAGAACGCTAACACCTTATAAACAAAGTGCTAGCAGAGGATTAGTAGTTTCAAATATCTTTACGAAATATGATATGAAGGAAGTAGAAACAGGTTTAATGCGACTTTCTCAAAATGAGTTTGACACAGAAAACTACTTCTTCCAAGAGGGGCAATATTTAGCGGAAAGCACAGTGACAGATTGGCTTGCACGTAGTTCACAAACGAAGGAAGGTTTAAATCCCCCAACGACGGACTCAATGCCAGCAGAAGAACGTGCAACTAAGGCCCCAATCTATTTATCACATATTGTTGAGCAAAATTATTTAACAAAAACTAGTGATAATAAAGTGAAATTAGGCGGTATTTCGATAGGACTTTCCTTAAACTCTATTTATTACTATCAAAAAGAAAAATATGGAGAGTACTATGAGCAACCAATTCCGGAGGCAAAACTCATTGAGCAAGGAAAGAAAATGGCCGCTGAAATTGTATCCCGCCTAAGAACTCGTGATGAATTGAAAGATATACCGATTGTAGTAGGCTTGTTTAAACAAAAAGCTCGCAATGACATTATTCCAGGAACGTATTTTAGCTATGGCGTAGCAAAAGCAGGACAAAACGACGTAGCTAATTGGAAAGGTATCGACGAAGAATATGTATTATTCCCAACGAGTGAATCACAGGATGTATACAGAGATGTTAGCAATAACTTTAAGAATTTTAAACAAGATGTAGATAAATACTTTTCTAATTATACTAGTGTAATAGGAACAGGCTTCTATCAAGATAAAAAAATTCAAAAGCTAACGATTGAAGTGCCAATCCAATTCTACGGCAAGTCTGAAATTATAGGCTTTACTCAATATTTAACAGGTGTTCTGATCAATCAATTTGATAACATCAATGTTGAAGTAAATATTACCTCAATAAATGGTCCAGAGGCATTGATCGTAAAGAATGCCAGCGAAAAGGAACCATACGTCCATATCTATTAAAATATAGTCAGCCTCGCGCTGACTATATTTTTTATGGGAAGAAAAATGAGTTCGTTGGAAGAATTAATCAGAGTGTTGGATAGACTCTTTAGAGTGAAAGCGACGGAAAGATACCCCGGAGCGACGGATAAAGTCTACGAATCGACGGAAAGAAACAAGAGCGACGGATAGCCCTGCCGAAGAGACGGATAGAAAAGGGAAAGCGACGGAAAGATATCCCGGATCGACGGATAAAGTCTACGAATCGACGGAAAGAAACAAGAGCGACGGATAGTCCCACCGAAATGACGGATAGAAAAGGGAAAGCGACGGAAAGATTCGTCAGAGCGACAGATAAAGTCTTCGAAAAGACGGAAAGAAACAAGAGCGACGGATAGTCCCGCCGAAGAGACGGATAGAAAAGCGAAAGCGACGGAAAGATTCGTCAGAGCGACGGATAAAGTCTTCGAATCGACGGAAAGCCTCCCTGTCTCAAGAGCGCAGCACACAACCCATGCCCTACTCCTGAAAAGCGAAGTCTATATGAAGGACTCGAAAAGCAGTCCCTAAAGACAACACTTCGTCATAGTAGTGAAAGTTTCTTTATTTTTGGTGAAAGTTGTGATTTTTAATATGAAAAATGTTATGATTACTTGCATGGTTAACTTTATTCAACCCTATTGTTATCGATAAAAACAATGAATTGAGTGAGTATTCGGAGGTGTGAAAAATGGCAAAATTAACAAAAGAAGAAGTTAAACACGTTGCAAATTTAGCACGTCTTGCAATTACGGAAGAGGAAGCAGAGAAATTTGCTGAACAGCTTGGTAAAATTACAGACTTCGCAGAGCAACTAAACGAGTTAGATACAACGAATGTTGAACCAACAACTCATGTTTTACCATTAGTAAACGTAATGCGTGAAGATGTGGCAACAAAAGGCTTAGACCGTGAAGTAATGATGTTAAACGTAAAAGAACAAGAAGATGGTCAAGTAAAAGTACCAGCTATCATGTAATACTAAAACATAGGAGGATTCCTCATGACGTTATTTGAACGTTCAGCAAAGGAGCTACAAGCTGACATTAAAGCGGGTAACCTAACAATCGCTGATTTAACAAAAGAAGCATACGAACGTGTGGCAAAGCTTGACGGCGATGTACAAGCTTTCCTTGCTTCAAACGAAGAAAAAGCAACTGCACAAGCAGCTGAAATGGATAAAGTGCCATTTGAAGAGCGTGGACCACTTTTTGGTCTCCCTATCGGTGTTAAAGACAACATCGTGACAGAAGGTTTAGAAACAACTTGTGCTTCTAAAATTCTAGAAGGCTTTATGCCAATTTATGATGCAACAGTAGTTAAAAAGCTACGCGAAGCTGGTATGGTCACTATCGGTAAATTAAACATGGACGAGTTTGCAATGGGTTCTTCAAATGAAAACTCGTACTATAAAACAACAAAAAATCCATGGAATTTAAACCACGTACCAGGTGGATCTTCAGGTGCGTCTGCAGCAGCAGTAGCAGCAGGTGAAGTACCATTCTCACTTGGTTCTGATACAGGTGGTTCAATCCGTCAACCAGCAGCATATTGCGGTGTTGTAGGGATGAAGCCTACATATGGTCGTGTATCTCGCTTTGGTCTAGTTGCATTTGCATCTTCTTTAGATCAAATCGGACCAATTACACGTAATGTTGAAGATAACGCCCTTTTACTTGAAGCAATCGCAGGATTAGATGCAAACGATTCAACTTCTGCAGACGTAGAAGTACCAAACTACGCAGCAGCCCTTACAGGTGACGTAAAAGGCTTACGTATCGCTGTGCCAAAAGAATTCCTTGGTGAAGGTGTTGGCGAAGCAGCACGTCAATCAGTGCTTGATGCATTAGAAGTATTAAAAGGCTTAGGTGCTACAGTAGAAGAAGTATCGCTTCCTCACTCGAAATATGCACTTGCAGCATACTATATTCTTTCTTCTTCTGAAGCGTCTTCTAACCTTTCTCGTTTTGATGGGATCCGTTATGGTTTCCGTGCAGAAAATGTTAATAATTTGATGGACCTTTATAAAGAAACACGTGCACAAGGCTTTGGCGATGAAGTAAAACGTCGTATCATGCTTGGTACTTACTCGCTAAGTGCAGGTACGTATGATGCTTACTACAAAAAAGCTCAACAAGCACGTACACTTATCAAAGCAGACTACGACAAAGTATTTGAAGACTTTGACGTAATTATTGGACCAACTTCTCCAACACCAGCATTCAAAATTGGTGAAAACGTCGATGATCCAATGACGATGTATGCAAATGATATTTTAACGATTCCTATGAACTTAGCTGGTGTGCCAGCCATCTCAATCCCATGTGGTATTGAAAATGGTCTACCACTAGGCCTACAAATTATCGGTAAATATTTCGATGAAGCAACAATTTACCGTGTAGCTCATGCTTTTGAACAAGCAACGGAGTTCCATAAACAAGTTCCTCAAATTTGGGAGGGAAAATAACATGAACTTTGAAACAGTCATTGGTTTAGAAGTACACGTTGAGTTAAAAACGAACTCAAAAATCTTCTCACCAGCACCAGCTCATTTTGGTGCTGAACCAAATACAAATACTACAGTTATCGACCTAGGCTATCCTGGTGTCCTACCTGTACTTAATAAAAATGTTGTAGATTTCGCAATGCGTGCAGCACTTGCACTAAATATGGAAATCGAACAAGAAACAAAATTTGACCGTAAAAACTACTTCTATCCAGATAATCCGAAAGCTTATCAAATTTCTCAATTTGATAAGCCAATCGGTAAAAACGGCTGGGTTGATATCGAAGTAGATGGTTATACAAAACGTATTGGTATTACACGTCTTCATATGGAAGAAGATGCTGGTAAACTGTCTCACAGTGACGACCACTCTTTAGTTGACTTTAACCGTCAAGGTACACCACTTGTAGAAATCGTTTCTGAGCCAGATATTCGTACACCAAACGAAGCGTATGCGTATCTTGAAAAAGTAAAATCAATCATCCAATATGCAGATGTTTCAGACTGTAAAATGGAAGAGGGATCTTTACGTTGTGATGCCAACATCTCAATCCGCCCATACGGTCAAGAAGAATTCGGTACGAAAACAGAGCTTAAAAACCTGAACTCTTTCAACTATGTTCGCCGTGGTTTAGAGCACGAAGAATTACGCCAAGCTGATGTCCTTCTTTCAGGTGGGGTAATTGATCAAGAAACTCGTCGTTTCGATGAAAAAACAGGTAAAACAATTCTTATGCGTGTGAAAGAAGGAACAGATGATTATCGTTACTTCCCAGAGCCAGACTTAGTTCGTCTATCAATCGATGATGAATGGTTAGAACGAGTAAAATCAGAAATTCCAGAGCTACCAGATGCTCGTAAAAAACGCTATGTTGAAGAATTAGGCTTAACACCATATGATGCAGGAGTTCTTGTTATTTCAAAAGAAATCTCAGACTTCTTCGAGGCAATGGTAGCTAAAGATGCGGATGCAAAGCTTTCAGCAAACTGGCTTATGGGGGATGTTTCTGCCTATCTAAACGCAGAACAAAAAGACCTTAAAGATACTGCATTAACACCAGAAAACCTTGCAGAAATGGTGAAATTAATCACTGACGGTACAATTTCTTCTAAGATCGGTAAAAAAGTATTTGCTGAATTAGTAGAAAAAGGCGGTTCTGCAGGAGAAATCGTTAAAGCAAAAGGTTTAGTTCAAATTTCTGATGAAGGTGCATTACTTGCTATCGTTACAGAAGTTCTAGACAACAATGCACAATCAATCGAAGACTTCAAAAATGGTAAGGATCGCGCTATCGGCTTCTTAGTTGGTCAAATTATGAAAGCTACTAAAGGTCAAGCGAACCCACCAATGGTCAATAAATTATTACAACAAGAAATTGCAAAACGTTAATTGCAATTACAATAGAAGGCCAAGAGAGCAAATTCGTTTTCTTGGCTTTTTATTTTAAAAAATATACATACAAAAGACTCTTTGGGGTATCTATAACAAGATAAAATGCCCCCATTACCATAAAGTATCAACAGGTAGTAGTTTAGAAAGGTTACATATTGACCTTTCCGAAGTGGAGTTATATTAAAAAACGGCTCATTGAACTTAATTTTATGGTTCATCACCAAAAGTTGTGGATGACTTTTGTTAAAACTTCTACTATGTAAATAAGTTGATTGGAGTGGAGGCTGGGCGACTCCTTGGGGATTAGCGATAGAGGAACGAAGGCTAAAACCATCACATCCTGTGA
>NZ_JBLLLQ010000043.1:0-31867 GCF_047737915.1 Lysinibacillus sp. NPDC056185 | reverse complement strand
AAGGTACATTCTGTTCAATTCGAACAAAATGTACCTTATTTTTATCTAAAAAAGTTAAGCCGTCATAAAAAACGTAAGTTTTTCAGTGACCTCGTGCAATACCGAACTCGTTTTACCCAAGCTGCCTAATGAAATAACCGTGTCTAACTTTTAGGGGTCACTTCATCCTTAGATAACAGTTTTTTTTGAACAGCCTCTTTACCTCTGGGCTGCACTTTCACACTTAATAGGACAATTCGTCATCATTATACTTCGAACATATTCGTTTTTTCTTGTAAGTCTTCCGCCATTTTAGAAAGTGCAGAAGTAGATGCTGTTATTTCTTGCATGGAGGCTAACTGTTCTTCTGTAGCCGCTGAAATATTTTGTGTTCCTTCTGCAGAACTTTGGGCAATTCCATTGATTTGTTCCATAGATTTGGTCATTTGATTAACTCCTGTAACCATCTGTTGTACTGATGAAGACACCCCTTGAATTTGAACAGATACCTCATTGATGGCATGTTGAATTTTTTTAAAGGATTCACCTGCGATGTTTACATTGTTAATACCTGTTTCCACTTCATTCGTTGTGAATTGCATAGAATCTACCGCTCTATTCGTTTCAGTTTGAATTCCTGTAATTAACTCAGAGATTCTCTGTGCCGATACAGAAGATTCTTCGGCCAATTTTCGCACTTCTTCCGAAACGACCGCAAAGCCTTTTCCGTGTTCTCCTGCTCTTGCCGCTTCAATCGCTGCATTTAGTGCCAGTAGATTGGTTTGTGCTGCAATGCCTGTAATAACTTCAACGATTTGTCCAATCTCTGCCGAACGCTCACCTAAACCACTAATTACATTACTTAGACTACCAATAGAAGTTTGAATGGAGTTCATTTGTTGAACAGCGGTTTTAATAATATCATTTCCATCCACTGAAAGTTGTTCTGCTTGGATAGTAGCCTCTGAAACGTTAGTAGAATTTCTAGCTATTGTTTGAACATCTTGTACCATATGATTAACAACATCTGATGTTTCTATAATTGTTCTAACTTGATCGTCCGAGCCGCTTGCCACCTCTAACGTAACAGACGCGATATGCTCACTTGCCTCACTCGTTTGTTCCGCACTTGCCGAAAGCTCAACCGAAAATGCTGCCATCTGTTCGGATGATTGTTTCACCTGACCAATTAGATCTCGTAATTGAGCAATCATATGGCTAAATGAAGACGTTAAGACTCCTAGTTCATCCTTTGAATCATAGTCTACACTAAAATTTAGTTCTCCTGCTTCCGCTCGTTGAATAGCAAATTTTAATTTTTCAATTGGAGAAATTATATATTTTCGTACACCTATAAAACCGATTGCAACAAACAGAATTCCTAATACAATTGAAATGATTAGGGAGATCGTGATACCTTTACTTGCCTCAGCTTTACTTTCCATATTCAATGTACTTGCATATTTTTTATTCAATTTTGTCAGCTCCAAACCTTTTGACATAATTTCGTCAAATACAGGCTTAGCACTTGAATTAAAGAGATTTATTGCTTCCTCATTCTTATTGGCAAGACTTAGTTGAAAGACTTTCTCCATACTTTCTTTAAAGTTTGGAAATTGCTGAACCAATTCATTTATTATTTTGTCCTCATCCGATTTTAAATTGGCTTCTTTAAGTATTTGAAGATTCTTTTCATTCTCTTCAAAAGCATGCATTACTTCATTATTAATTTGTTTAATAGTTGATTCATCTGTAAAAAGGAAAGAACGATACATATTTGATATAATGACCCGATTATTAAGCCTATAATCAGTCAAAACTATACTTGGTTCTAGACGGTTTTTAAAAATATTCTCTGTATTATTCTCCAAAGATTTCATTGTGATATATCCATTCACTTGAATAATACCAACTGTTAAAATGGCTATAAACATTAATAGGACTAACTTTTTAAATATAGATAGATTGCGTAGCATGGTTAATACGCTCCTTTTTAAATTCAATTTTTAGTGCACATTTTAATGAAAGACAATGAATCGTACATTATCAAAGGTGCGAGCCTCCATGTTTATTTACAACATGGAGCTAACCTGCTTGTCTTGTTTAATCCTATGTTTTCATTATATTGACTTTTCTCTTCGTTTTTCTGATAACCTACTTAAAAATAATAATGAATTCCCCTGCTTTTAGCCCCTCCCAATAACATTAGAAAATTTATTTTTCATACTATTCACAATATATTACGACATATTTCGATATTTTTGAACAAAAAATCGACAAAAAAATACAATTGAGTAAATCAACCTAAATTACTACATTTTTTTTAATGAGTAGTTCTTCAGAAACAGTTTCTAAAATTTTTCTAAAGAAAGAGGGATGTCCCAAAAGTCATTTGCAGACTTTTAGGGCATCCCCAGCGTAGTTACATTCTTTTTATTACTCTCTTAGAAATTTTAACGAAAACTATACTTTGCTAACATTTCTCTCCAAGGAGCCATTCGGGCTTCTTCAAAACCCACACTAGTATACCTTGCTCATTGTTTGGCTGATATCCAAGCCATATGACATCAGTGCAATCATCTCTACTCTGGATGTCTTGAACAATCAACTTCATTGTTCTCTTGCCATAGCCACACCCTTGATATCGCTCATCAATTATAAACCTGTATTTCCAATAGTTTCTACCATCTGAATAAATCCTGTATATTGGCCTAGATACTAATTTTCCACACTAATGTCCTACCCCTTGTCTTGGGCATTAATTAACCTTGATGATAAATGAACAAAATAAAGAGCGTGTTTTAAATCGATAACCGATTAAAACACGCTCTTTATAAAAAAGCTTAATCTATTTTAATTACTACATGCTTAGAAGTTAATTGCGCCAGCAAAGAAAATCATAATTCTTCTAATATTAGACAGCCTGCCGTAATTCTTCTTCCTCTTGTATAACTTGCAGATTCGTGTTTTTTTCTCTGCGCTGACATATGTTATTCCAAATAAGAGCTGAAATAACAAGTAGAGTCCCTGCTATATCAAAGATTGTGATTTTATATCCTTGTACCATCATAATGACCAATGTAGTAATTGGAACGAAATTAATGAATAAAATTCCATTAATGGATGATAGGATTTTCACACCATAATTCCAAGTAAGCAATGCTACAATACCTGGCAGTGTCATCATAAACAATAAATCATATTTAATAACAAAAATCGTTTCCATACTTGGGACTGAAACATACCCTTGCATCGTGATGATCATTGTGATGATACCTGTTACAGCTGTGCCAAATACACATGTTAATGTAGAATAGCGGAGAGTTGACCAATCATTAAATGTTTGACCGCCCATTGTATAAATAACCCAACCTACAACTCCAATTAAAATGAATGCTAGCGGAACTAGATTATGTTTCAGTGTAAGAAAGAAACTCATATCGCCTTTTGTAATAACAAAAATAGCTCCAATAAAAGCAATGATCATGCTGCTAATCATATACTTCTTCGGTTTCACTTGTTTATATCCCCAGAGAATAGCAATCGAAATCATCGGCATGAGTGCTTCCATAATCGATGCCACCATAACGCCAGATTTCCCCATTAACATCTGACCTAAGAAAACAAGCACGTTGTAAACAGTAAATGCCATAATCCCAAAAAAGACGAGCAGCTTACCTTTCCCCTCTAAGCGAAACGCTTTTTTTCCTTCTTTCATCCATAATAAAATGACTAATACAATCGATACTGCCCCATATCGAATAATTGAAAAATAGAATGGATTTATATATTCAAGTGCATGATCTGCAACTGGAAACATGGCTCCCCACGACATACTTGCAATTAAACATGCTAGCATGCCTATTATTATTTTACTTTTTCTCACTGTTTTTTCCTCGTTTCTATACAACTTCTATGAAATTCACAATGAGAATTATAAAAAAGAAAATACATCACGTAAAATGATTGAAAGTGATATTAACTATCATTTATAATGATAGTTTTTAAGGGGGTATACTCAATGGAACTACGAGATTTACAGATTTTCAAAAGCGTTGCAAATTACGGGAGCGTCAGCCATGCTGCAAAAGAATTAAATTATGTACAATCCAATGTAACTGCACGTATTAAGCTATTAGAAAAAGAACTCCAAACGCCGCTTTTTTATCGCCATAAAAAAGGGATGACATTAAATCCAGAAGGGCGAAAAATGCTTGTTTACGTGAATAAAATATTGCTGGATGTCGAAGAAATGAAACAGGTCTTTTTAGATAGTGATACACCGACTGGTACTTTAAAAATCGGTACAGTCGAAACAGTGAGTATATTACCAACTATTCTAGCGTCTTACTATAAGGGCTATCCGAATGTCGACTTAACTCTACAAGCTGGTTTAACTGAGGAACTTATTAAAGAAGTAGCGGATCATCAATTAGATGGGGCCTTTATAACTGGACCGATTAAACATCCAGTTTTAGAACAATATGATGTATTTACCGAAAACCTCGTTCTCCTATCACAAAACAAATTATTTCGTATCGAGGAATTTATGTCTACACCAATCCTTGTTTCTAATCAAGGTTGCGGATATCGTTCCAAGCTAGAACTCTGGCTCAAAGATGAAGGTTTACTGCCAAAAAGAATCATGGAATTTAATATATTAGAGACAATTTTGAACAGTGTTGCCATTGGTCTTGGCGTTACACTTGTACCACAATCGGCTGCAGAACATCTTTCTACAACAGGCAAGGTTTATTGTCATCCAATTCCTAAAAAATACGGTACGATTTCAACCGTCTTTATTCGACGAAAAGATGCATATATGACAAATTCGATGGAATGTTTTTTAAAAACAATTGCTGAGCATCGGCATACATAGGATTTTTCAGCCCGTAGAAAGCGCCAACTCGAAGTGACTTTGTTATTGTATCTAAAGGCTAAACGCTTGGTTTTAGTCCCAAGCGTCCTGTTTCCTATCCATCATATATTCATAAACGAATGCAGGCAAAAATTAAAAGACCTAGGCTGGTACAATACCAAACTCAGGTCTTTTAATGTAGTTAAAGTCAAATCAATTGAGTGTCTTATGACTGTAAATTTTATTGATCTTAGCAAATGCTATTTTGCATTTTTGTCGGGTTGATGAATTCCGAATATATTGCCTTCAGTATCAATATAGTATCCCTGCCACGCCATTCCAGGAAGAGCATATTTCGGCATTGCCACCGTGCCACCATTCTCAAGAATTTTAGCCTCTGTTACATCGTAATTTTCCACACCCATTGTACAAGCAAATCCGTTTAAGGCCTGGTTCGGTTCCGGAGAAGGACCTTGACGTTGCATTAAAGCACCATCGATTCCATGCTCGTCTTCATTGCCAGTCACTGCTCCAAAGTAAGGCATTCCTGCATAATCACTCCAATCTTGAAATGACCATCCGAATACCTCTCCATAAAATTTCTTTGCACGTTCCATGTCACTTACATGAATTTCAAAATGAACTAATCTTCCCATGATATCCTCCTATATACTAAAGAATTAAATTACTCACTGTGTTTGAGTACAATTACTATATATTATTATTACAAGGAATGGAAATAAAAAAGAAGAGAAATTATATGCGAAAATCGAGAATAAACATTCTAATGCTTGTTCCCGATTTTGGTTCTATTGCATTTAAGTTAGTTAATTTATAGTGTTTAAATGATCTTTTAAATACTGAATAAATGGATGCTCTTCTATATCTGATTTGCGTGTACATATAAATAAACTTTGCTGAATATCTGCCTGTTCAACATATACCCGAGCTAGTTTCCCATTTGCTATACTTTCCGTCACACTATAGGACGGTGCTAAAGTCATACCGTACCCTGCTTCTACTACTTTTATTGATTCATGTAAGCCCTGCATTTGAAGTCCTAATTTAGGTAATGGACCGTTAAACGTGTAAAAAACCGACTCCAATAAATCAAGTGTCGAGCTTCCTCGTTCCCGATAAATAAAGTCCTCCTTCGATAATTCATAAATGGTGACAGTTTGATTTGCTAAAGAATGTGATGGGTGAACAACAAACCAAAACGGGATATCTACTATTTTTTCAAACTGTAAATCTGGATGACCAATTTTATTTTGTACGACAAAACCAAAATCTACTTCATAATTAAGAACTTGCTCTTCCACAGATTTCACATTGCCCAACGACACAAAAAATTCAATGTGAGGATTAGCAAGCTTATACGCTGCTATAATAGACGGGAGTATATAGTTTGGCGGTATATAGGACGAAGATATATGTATTTTTTCTTCTTTCGCTAAAAATTTACCGAGCTTTTCATCAATTTGTGCTTCTAAATAAAATAAACGCATTCCCTGCTCATACAAAAACTTCCCCTCAGGAGTTAATTGAATGCCACGTCCTTTCCCTTCAATCAGTTTTGTTCCTATTTCGCTCTCTAATTTCCGAATTTGAATAGTGACAGCTGGTTGGCTAAGAAGCATTTTATTCGCTGCTGCGGTAATTCCTCCAAGCTTTGCTACATTAGTAAAAATCCTTAATGCATGCAAATTCATTTTATTCACTCCTCCCTATCCATAAATTAAATTTATGAATAAGCAATTTATATATATTTGTTTTATATATAGTTTAGCAGTAATTTAAGTGTAGAGGTGATTTGATGGAAATTTTACTACATGAATGGTTATCAGTAAATGGATTTATTTTATTTACAATCGGCTTACTCGCAGCAGTCATTGGTGTTCTTTTCGGCGCTGCAGGCTTTATCTTGTTGCCTGCAATGTTACTTATTGGCATTCCGATACATACAACTGTAGCAGTTAATAAATTTGCGACAGGAATTTCAGCTCTATCAAATGTCGTATCGTTTGTAATTAAAGGACATTTATCTTTAAAAAAATTCACATCTTTAATTATGATATCTAGTTTAGGAGGTGTATTGGGCGCATTTTTAGCCACTCGATTATCAGAACAGGTCATGAATGTTGTAGCTTGTGTATTCTTAATTTTCGCATTTTTCATTGTGCTTTGCAGTAATAAATTTATGGTAAAGGATATTAAAGAGGCAGAGGAACAACCAATTAATAAACTCATTCCGTTTGCGATTTCAATATATGACGGTGGTTTTGGACCAGGCTCAGCTCTAATGAATGTAACCTATCATCTTAAAAAGCAATATACCTATATAAAAGCGGTTGAGTTAACAAGAATTATTACGTTTTCAAGTTGTACAGGCGCATTTCTTTTTTACTACTTTACGGGCATTGTTAATTGGGGAATCGCTATTCCTGTTTCCATTGGCTCTATCGTTGGCTCGTTCTTAGGTTTAAAGATAATTCCTTATATCAAAACAAAATGGATTCAAATTTCATTACCCATCATTTTTTTCTTGCTAATTGTTCAGGTCCTATCAGATTTATTGATATAACACTAATTGGCTAATATACTTTCTTTGGCTAGTATATTTGATGGTGTGCAAATTTATCTTAAAAGTAAAAGTACAGAGTTATTTTGGTTGTTACAACAAAAAAGGTTTGAGCAGTTAGTTATGATGAAAGAAAATAACTGTTTGGCCTGAACGAATCTTACATTAAAATATTTCTGTACCACGTTGCGGGTCTATATTAGACATGTAAGTACTACACTAGTTGCTAAGAAAGTGTTCTAATTGCAAAAAAGAAGTCTAAAAAACTAAAATAAAAAAGCAGATTTGGGAAATGAAATATTCCCCAAATCTACTTTTCTATTATAGTAATATATATTGAAAACAGGCTATATTTTCAACTCTTTTATCCCTGCTTTTAATGTATCTGCATCTACTTTTAATGTTCCCCAGCTATCTTTAGCTGATTTTAAGTTAGGTAGTAAAAATTTGAATTTATTTTGTTCCGCTTTTTCAGATGCATTCTCGATATGTCTCAGTACGCCTGAATATTGAGAGTCTAAATCATTCCATTGTGTAGACATAAAAGTAAGTGCGTTAATAGCATCATCGAGTGCATTGTACATCTCACTAATATTACTATGTGCAATTCCAACTACACGATTTAATGTTGTTTTATAATCAACGGTCTGATTTAATTGTGCTAATAACGGTTCTAATTGACCTAATTGATCTCTTGCTACCCCTAACATAATACCACCAGCAATCCACGTCGGAATAGAGGGCACAGATACTGTTATTATTCCATCAGACTCTAATTTTTTATAGTAGTTTACTGATTCTAAAACTTCTTTTAGTCGCTTTTGATCATCCTCAACTGCAACACCTTGGTTTTTTAAAATCGATTGTAAAAGATCTTTGTTACTGCCAAATGCTCTAACATCTTGTCCAATAGCGTCTCGTAATTTAGTTAATTCTACTATTAATTGTTGTGCATACTTTTGATTTTGTTGAATTTCTTCTCGTAAATCTGTAATCCCTTCTATTAACGTCTCTCCATCTCCTGTATTAATGGCCTCTACAATTATGTCATAATAATTTTCGAATTTTGTATCGTATTCAATAATACCTGTCAATGTATCTATCAGCTGTTTTTTTACTTTTGTATCCCATGTAAAGGCATGTGCTCTAGCATCCTTTTGATCCTGTACTATTTTACCAGGCAAATCTGGATAGCCATTAATCTTAATTCCTTCAAAATTGACATCTGGATTCTTAATTAACATATAAGAATAGGCATTCATAGATTTTGCAAAAAGCCCCGCCTTTTGCAAGGTTTCCTTCATCTTCACTTCGTTTGCTGAAAGAGACGTCTCACTATTGTTAGTTTGCTCAATTTTACTTGTCTCAGCAAATGTTGCTACTGGAGATACTACAGCTGTAGTTGTCAAAGTTAAAAACGTCGATACAGCGAGTACTTTGTAAAGAGATGTTTTATTCATTTTAAATTCCTCCTACTGTATTTCAGTTCTTTTCTTCTTGTTTAAAGGCAATGTCTTTTGCAATAAATTCTGCATCTTGATGAATATCATTCCAACTTTGTTTAGCAGCTTTTAAATCATCAGGTATTAAAGAGAGCTTATGTTCTTGCATTTGATCGATATTATCATATAAATCTTTATAATTTGCCCCCATTGTATTCCATTGTTGCTGAATATTCGTCAGAGACATTATTGCTTGATCCACTGTTTGATACAGATATGTCAAAGTGTCTTTAGCGTTAGTAAGAGCAATAACAGCTTGGTTAGCAAAATCAGCTTTCATCGTTAAGTCTCCGATTTTATTCGAAATTTCGTTATAGGAGTTCATATGATTAGAAGCCGTAACACCAGCTGCTGTTCCTAAACCAATACCAGCTGAACCGAGAACTGCAAGGCCGCCTACAACAGCCGGTGTCGCAGTTCCGCCAGTCACAACAATGACTACTCCTCCTGCAATAGTTCCAATAACTAAAACAGCTGCTCCCAAGCCTCCACCAATCGACCATGCTAATACATTGTCAAAATGGGCTTTCTGAGTGGAACGTAGATTCTCAATTTCCGCTTGAAGTTGTGGAATCAATGCCTGTTTTCCCGCTAATATTGCCGTTAATCCACCTTTCCCATCTGGACCGCCTATATTATTTTTAAAATCTATAGTATTTGTATACAGTTTTGTTTTGAAGGCATCTAACATTTTAATTACTTCTGTAACTTCTTTTGAATTTGTATTAATTGTACTGATTAAATCACCTATACCTTCTTTTAAGCCTTCCTTATCTTTCTTTTGTACAGTGTCTATTAATGTGTCGTAATAGTTATTAAATTGTTCATCATAATTGACAATATTACGTGCTGTCTTTTGAATTTTTGGCTTCGCCGTATCTAACCAATAATTCGCATGGATTCGAGATAGGTCCTGATTAAGGTGAATATTTTTGATTAATTCTCCCCCTTCTGAACCTAAATCAATATTGGATAGATTTACATTCGGCTGTTTAATCATTGTTTTTGCGTACAAATCCATTACAAGAATATGTGATCCTGTTTCAGCTAACGCTTTTTTCAGCCCTTCAGGTCCTAATGTATAATAATTTCCTATTTTTTGTTCCTGAGTGATTTGTTCTTGTGCAAGTGCGTGAATAGTACCACTGTTAGCTCCGGTTATAACCGCTGCCAAAGTAGCCACGGTTAACACTTTAAAAGGGAATTTCTTCATATTAATTTCCTCCCAAACTTCGATAGATTTTTATAATTTTAAATTTCAGGATATTAAAATTTATCAGCTTGTTCCTCTAGTTGACTTATTATATTTTTTAATCGTCTTAATGTATCTTTCTGAGTTGTATTGTCAGTAGTATCAGCATTAGTACTTAATTTTGTGACACTATTTTTTATTATGTTCAAATCTTCTTTATAGCGTTTCAATAGGTCAAGTTCTACATCTACTTGGCTAGCGAATGTATGCAAATCATGTTGCATAAGAAGTAGCATTGATTTTTGTAAATCTGCTATCGTTAGTTTCGTTGTTAAATCATATAATTTTTGATTTTGTTGCTCCAAATCATCTAAATATGCTCGTTGTTCTGCCTTTAAATTATTTACTTCAGCGAAGGTACTATAAGTTTTTTTGATTTTTTCTGGGTCAATTGCTTTCATAAGGTCATACTCTTTCGCTTTTGTAGCTGCAGCTGCAGCAATTTCACCTTTTTTATTTTTCTCAATTGCTTCACGAGCTTCTTTTTTAGCAGCTTCAATCTCTAAAGCAGATTTACCCTTTTCTTTTGCTTCTTGCACTGCTTTTTCCTCTGCTTCTAAAATAGATTTATTAATTTCTTTTCCTTTGTTATACGCCGCCGCAGCTGTTTGAGCAGCCGGGTCGATAATATCTTTTGCAAGACTATAAATCTCTTGGAATATTTTAAGCCCTTGTACATTTAAAGCTCCCGGAAGGAATGCAATTTGCTGTAAATCATTTTGAATTAATTTTTTAGTATCTAGTAATTCGTCTTTTAGCTTGTCTATCTTCCCTGTTCCCTCTAAACTTAGTACTCCCTGAGCTTTTGTCACATCCGTATCGAGATCTTTAAGTTTTTTTTCAAGCTGTAATTTAAGGTCTGTTAATTCATTAATCTGAAGTTGCACATTTTCTTGATTCGTCATAGTCATTTCTTGAAGGACTTCTAATCTATCCAAAAAACCTTCTTTATCGTCCTTATTATCTACATATCCTTTTAATGTTGGATAATAGTTATTAAATTTAGTGGCAAACCCTTTACTTTTTGAATTTATTAGCATTAATTTTGGATAATGTTCCGATGACCATTCTTTCATATCCTGTTTTATTAGAAATTGCTCTGTGTTTAAAGCTGGTATTTCCTCTAGCTGTACATTAGGGCTTAATAAAGCCTGATCTATATACATTTGAGTCAATTTAGACTGTGCACCTAATTTTCTTAAAGATGAGGAAATAGCTATGTTCTCTTCTTGAACTTCTGCCTGAGCTATAGGTGTTGTAAAAGTATGTATAGGAATAGCCCCCGTAGTAAAAATAGACGTCATCATTAATCCTGTAATAATTTTCTTTTTCATTTTGTTTACCTCCTTAGATGATATTTTTCAAAATCATTTATGTAATTACTTCTTAAGTCCCCCTAAAATACTTATAGTTACAGGAAAGATTCTTGCTAAAATAATTCACAATTCCCCTGTAATGTAAATTTTAGGCATAGTCACAGTTTTTAGCAAATTGCAGTAAAAATAATCTATTTTACGTGTAAAATAGTTAATTTTCGCTGTAATTTTGATTTTAAAGTAGATTAATATGAACAAAATTAACTTGAAAGTGCCATAATATGGTGAAAATAAGCGGATTGAAGTTGCAATATTGACATACTTTCGCCAATGAAATAGAAAATAAATCTTCTATATTTAGACATATTGGTCATGTTAGAAAGGGCGTTTTTTATTGTGATAAAAAAGCAAAACGAATACTTTCGTTGGAATATTTTATTAACGGAAAGCTTTCCATTCCTTGAAAACTAAAAAACCAATTGCCGATTAAAGATTGGCAATTGGTTCTTAGAGTAGATTTTTTGATTTGTTTAGTAAAAACTGATTAGCCCCAACTTCAAAAAGTGTAGATTAAGACTCTACTTTCATCCAGCGCGCATTTCTCCCTTTTGAAATAAGTTTGATTTCACCTAATAGTTGCAAATCAGTTAAAGCTTTACTAATAGTACTTTCAGCTATATCTGGATAAATGCTTCGAATACATTCTTTTGTAAAAGGCTGTTTTTGATTATGAATAAAATTCTGAATTCGCTCTACCTTAGTATGTTTACATATAGAATCCAGTACTCTGCTATGTAGATCTTCATAAGCTTCTAAAATAATAATTAAGAACTCTTTTAACCAGAAGTTAATATTATGCCCATTACAATACCAATTAACCGATGATTTAAATATGGCTTCATAGTATTCTGATTCTCTTTTCTTTATATATTCATCTAAACAAACATATTTTACAAATGTATGTCCGTTTTTTACTAATAGTAATTGCATTAACATAAGTGCTAATCTACCATTACCTTGACTAAAAGGAATTATGCAATAAAAATTCAATATAAACCGAGCTATCAATATAAGTGTAGGCAACTCTTTTTTACGGTTTAATAAATTGTACTGGTTACATAATTGTTCTACTGCCCATGGAATTTTTTCAGGTGGAAGAGGACGATAACAAATCGTATGCATCCCTTTTTCGGGAAGTCCTGGGATAGAAAATGGCTTTTGGCGCCATTTTGCTCCGTCAGAGGTATTATAATGAATTAATTGGAAATGCAATTCTTGTATAGTATCTGGACTTATAGAAAAAGTACAAGATTTTTTATGTACAAGAGTCAAAGTTTCATAATAACAAAATATCGCATCTTCCGAAATGGATTGGGGGATCATATCATCTATAATAAGTTCTTTTAATCGCTTATTTGAAACTTTTATATCCTCATAAACTGAAACATAGTTTTTTATGTATTGTAGGGGTATAGCTTTTTCAAGGCTAGTGAATATGTCAGGTCTCTGCTCTTTATAAGCGGTCAACATTCCTTTATATTCACTAATTTCACTGACCAAGTTTATTAGTTGTTGCTCACTATTTATGTACGGATCTTCGAAATAATTTCTCATTTTGTTCCTCCTGTTACTATCTCTCAATGCTCTATTACAATAATTTTTTTGTTTTTAGGAATTCCTAATGTTATTCGAATAACATCCGGTTTAATAGAGCTTTAACTTTCTAAAGAAAGAGGATTAATTTATTATTCAAATTTTTGTATAAAGGCGTTGAAATTACTTTTTATTTCAAAAAGTGGATGTATCGTAAGTATAGACGTTAGACATTTGACTTATTAAATATCGGAATATTATCTTTTAAATGTACTGATTTTTATTATTTTTTGTGACATTTTTTATATATTTTTTCTTCCCGCTATATAATCATCCATTTTTAACGAAAGCGAGTTATTCCATTATGTTGAATACAAGTTAATAACACGCTTCAACTAAACCTGCTTCGTTCGTTCAATTTACTTCAACAAAAAGAGCGTTAATCCCTTGTTGGATCAACGCTTTAATTTCTAATTAAACTATACCGATTGGATCTGTTTAACCTTTTGAATTATTAGGATTTTCAAGAATAAAACTAAAGAGAACAATGTATGTACTATACTAAATATAATCAGTCCTGATGTGACATCTGGTTCTTTTTTAAAGTTGAATAACGAAGGAACTCCCACGTAAAAAGGTAGTAAAACGTAAATGTAATACATTACTCCAAAGTATAATACTAGTAAGGAAATGATCACACAAAATCTACTGAAACTTGGTTTTGCAAAAGCTACCCTATGTCTTCCTTTTGCTAAATTATAGAATGTTGATCCTAATATAAAGGTTAAAATAATACAAAGGAAGATTGTGATACCAAGAATTATCTTAGCGGCAGAATTCACCTTTGGAAAATCCTTACCTAATAAAGGTTTAGGTGCTCCTCCTTCCACTATTCTAAATAAATTAAATCCAGAATGGTATGTTATATCTTGTTTCGAATTTGATAAGAGAACAAGACCAAAGGATTTATCAGAAGAAAGGACCATCGTAGAAGTGAATCCTGGTAACCCACCCTCCATATACATATTATGAGGATATACATACCAATTGTACCCTACGCCATATCTATTAGCTTTGAATATTTCTGTAATACTATTTGAATGAATCAGATTACCCGTAGGAGTTATTCCTTCGTTGAGTAGACACATCATAAACTTTGCTAAATCTGTGGCATTTGAGGATAACCCAGCCGAACTAGATGTAGCATAGACTAGCTTTTCCTCATAAGGTTTAATTTTATCCCATTGATAGCGATGCCCCCTTGCCGTATTGGAAAGGTGATGATTATCAAATGTAAAATACCCTGTTCTGTTCATTCCAAGAGGCTTAAAAATATTTTCATCCATATATTTTGTAAAAGGGACACCTGAAACTTCCTCAATAATTATTTGCAACAAATCTGTATTCATATTGGTGTATTCAAAAGTTTCACCGGGTTTTGCAACTAACATAACATTACTTAGTTTCTCACTAATTTGATCTATAATCTTCCGGCGATCTATACTTTTAACATCATGAACATTGAGACGACTTGGCAAACCACTCGAATGATTAAGTAAATGTTTAATAGTAATTTGATTTGATATTAAAGCATCTCTTGTCTTAAACCAAGGAAGATAGTCAACAACAGGATCTTCAATACTTAAAAACCCTTTCTCCTGAAGCTGCATAATAGCTAATGTGGTAAACACTTTAGAAAGCGATCCTAAGTTAAAGTTTGTATTTTCGTCAATCTGCTGGGTAACTTCTCGTATATCTAAAATTCCAAAACCTTTAGAATAAATAATCCCATTAGAATCAACTAGCGCAAAGGCCATCCCCGGAATATCATGTGTTTTCATGTTACTCTCAATTTCAACTTCAATCAGTTTTATTTTCTCATCCCTACCACTCATTGTTGCCGAAACTTTATCTGTAGACATTATTAGTAAAATACAGAGAATGCTATTAATTAACACTATAATCTTTTTAATCATACTTCCCCCTACTCTTTAATATCAAACCACTCTACACCTAGTAATGATTTAACTACTGTACGAAGTATCAAAAGATTTTTTTAGGAATCTTTTTCGATAAAAAAATAAACAATGCTGCGAACTTGGACTATTACTGATGTTGCAACATTGTTTTCTTATTATGATTTGTTTTTTTCGATTCCGTTTAATTTATTATGTTGTTGCTGTTGACGTTGTTGTTTAGAAAGTTCTTTTATTGAAGCAGGTAATAAATATTTATTCACCGCATCAGCAAGCTTTTCTGCTACCTCTCCTTTATTATATATTATTATTACTTTTTCAATTTTCTACTTAAGTCGAAATTTTTCAAAATCATCACCAACTTTTTTCCCCTTCATATTCTATAGAATCAGGTCGAATATTGAGGGGGAAACGCATGGGGATTGAATTGACGGCTCTCCATTGGATTTACGTTATTTTTATTGTCCTTATCATTGGCTTTATGGTTAAACGTCGCGACACCACCCTCATTTGTGTACTTGGCATATTTATGTTAGCAATCGTTGCTACAGGCGATTTAGCTTCGTCCATTAGTGGTGTTTTTAACAGCTTTATTTATGCTATCACTGAGCTTTTGTCGACTATTCTCATTATTTCTATTATCATAGCCATGAGTCGAGTGATGATGGCCTCGGGTATCAATGAAGTCATGATTGCTCCATTTACGAAAATCATAAAAACACCCGCTTTAGCTTACTGGACGATTGGTCTATTAATGATGTGTATCTCTTGGTTTTTCTGGCCTTCTCCTGCTGTCGCACTTTTAGGAGCAGTTTTGTTACCTGTTGCTCTACGTGCAGGCTTACCAGCACTTGGTGTGGCGATGGCGATGAATTTATTTGGTCACGGAATCGCTCTATCGAGTGATTTTGTTATACAAGGAGCTCCGAAGCTAACGGCTGATGCTGCTAGTATTCCAGTTAGTGAGGTAATGACTGCTAGTATTCCCCTTGTTATTACAATGGGCGTGGTTACTACGGTAGTCGCTTATATTTTATTACGACGTGATATGAAGCGTGGATCAGCGAATTTATATGCTACAAACGACACAAATGAAGGTGTAGAACAAGTAATTACTGAAAATCTGCTAACACTCGGACAAAAACGCTTTTTCGCAGTACTCATTCCAATTGCCTTTGTACTCGATGTCATTGCCATGTCTATCTTAAAATTACAAGGCGGAGATGCAACAGCTTTAATAGGAGGGACATCTGTCTTTATCCTACTATTACTTTGCGTTGTAGCTCACAAAAAACAAGGGCTTGAAAAGACAACAAGCTATTTCATTCAAGGTTTCCAATTCGGATTTAAAGTGTTTGGACCGGTTATTCCAATCGCAGCCTTTTTCTATCTAGGAGATTCCGGATTTACACAAATTATTGGTGACTACTTACCAGCCGCTTCACATGGTATCGTCAATGATCTCGGTGTGGGTCTAGCTGCGGTAGTTCCATTAACAAAAGGAATTGCAGTCGTCACTTTAGCAGTCGTTGGCGCTATTACAGGCTTAGATGGTTCTGGCTTCTCAGGTATTTCCTTAGCAGGTTCCGTCGGTAGTTTGTTTGGCAATGCAATTGGTGGAGGTACCGCAACTTTAACAGCTTTAGGACAAATAACAGCTATTTTTGTAGGAGGCGGTACATTAATTCCCTGGGCATTAATCCCGGCTGCTGCAATATGCAATGTTAGCCCATTCGAACTTGCAAGGCGTAATTTATTGCCAGTGGCGATTGGCCTTGTGATTACAACTATTGTGGCGATGTTTTTAATATAGCATTGTAAAAGTAAGGAACTCCAAAGGATAATATAGGGTAAATAGTATAATAAAATAAAACTAGACCTTATATTTAGAGGATTTGAGTTTGATTATATATAATCAAACTTTATAATCAAACTTTTATTGTGGTCTTTTAATAAGGCTGTTTTCGTAAAGATTGTTGCTCTTCAACTAAACCAGCTAATAGTTTATCAAAGTTCAATTTATAATTACATATTTAACCAAATTAGTTTATTATTGATTATATATAATAAATTAAGTAGGTGTGAAAATGGATTTACTGATAGCATTCTTAGTATTTGTGGTAGGTTTTGAGCTTTATGATGCTATAAGAAAAGTGGATAATAATATCTTAGAGCAAGCAGAAGAGATAAAAAAATTACGCGAAGAATTAGCAAAAGGTACTAATAATTAAAACTACCTCTTCAACTAACAGGTGCTGTAGTTAAATATTCGATTTTCGAAATATAAAACATAAAAACAGAGTTGATTCCACATATTTTGTAGATTAACTCTGTTTTTATGTTTTAATTGCAACAATCTTTTAGAAAACAGCCTTTAATAAAGATTGATAATTTTCTTATTCCACAATCGGGCCATTTAACGGAATAAACCTTGGGGTATTCCTAGTAACAGGGGATGGACCTTGTTCCACAAATGTACGGCTTAGCTGAACAAATAGTGCAGAGTTTTCTCGTATTGTGCAATAAATATTAAGTATTCTACTTATAATTGTTTAGTTTATAATGATTTTAAGGAGCTGATTTTTATATTAAATGTTAAAAATACAAGTACATCCGTTTTTGATGTTGGTTTGGAATAAAGTTTGATTAAAAGTTTGTTGCAAACGTTGATTTATAATAGAAGAAACCCACGCATTTTGAAAAAAGTTTGATCAAAATGCGTGGGTTTTATTTAAATGCGAAGTTATTTTTATCAAACTATATTATAAATGATCAATCTTTTTTACAAACTACAACTCTTTTTTCTTCCATCATTAGGATATTAATTTATTTAAGAAACAATTTTTATCTCTTTACGAACAAATTCACATGTCCAAAAACCTAAAAATGAATTTAAACTTCTGTATATTGTCCAATCTTTCTGAATTTCTCATAGCGATCTTCAATTAATTGTTCGCCATTTAGAGAATTCAATGCTTTTAGTGTGACGCTTATACATTCTTTTATATAAGATGCTTGCTTCGCAACATTGCGGTGTGCTCCACCAGTTATTTCAGGGATTATTCCATCAATAACGTCGAGCTCTTTTAAGTCAGGTGCTGTTATACGCATTGCTTCTGCAGCTTGCTTCCCTAGGCTACCATCTCGCCATAAGATCGATGCAGCCCCTTCAGGCGAGATAACCGAATACGTTGAGTTCTCTAACATAAAGACGCGATTAGCTACCCCTAATGCAATGGCACCCCCACTTCCGCCTTCCCCAATAACAATACTAATAACTGGTACTGTTAGAATCGCCATTTCAGAGAGAGTTCTAGCAATGGCTTCACTTGGGCCGCGTTCCTCGGCTGCCTTACCCGGATAGGCTCCTTTTGTATCAATAAAACAAATAATTGGGCGCTTAAATTTCTCAGCTTGCTTCATTAAGCGTAATGCCTTACGATATCCTTCAGGGTGTGGCATACCAAAATTTCGTCGAATATTTTCTTTAGTTGATTTTCCGCGTTGATGTCCAACAATTGTTACGGGCTGTCCTTCAAAGAGAGCAATTCCTCCAAGAATAGCTGCATCATCACCAAATGTACGATCTCCATGTAACTCAATAAAGTTTTCACACATAGCTTCTATATATTGTAAAGTTGTTGGTCGTTCTGGATGTCTAGCAACCTGTACACGATCCCATGGCTTCATATTGGCATAAATAGATTGTTCTAGCTGTGTTAGACGTGTTTCAAGCTTTTCGATTTCACCTGTCATATCTACATCTGCCTCTGTAGCAATCGTTTTTAATTCATCAATTTTTTCTCGTAATTGTATTACTGGTTCTTCAAAAGCTAAATTTTTAGACATGTTGCACACCGCCTTTTGTATGCATTTTTACAAGCATTACTACTTGATTTCGTAAATCCTTCCGATGGAAAACTGCATCAAGCTGACCATGCTCTAGTAAAAACTCTGACTTTTGGAAATCATTTGGTAATTTTTCTCTTAATGTTTCTTCAATGACACGGCGACCAGCAAAGCCAATCAATGCTTGTGGTTCAGCAATATTAATATCTCCAACAGAGGCAAAGCTTGCTGAAACGCCACCGTATGTAGGATGCGTCATGATCGAAATAAATAATAGTCCTTCTTCACTATGACGTTTTAATGCCACACTCGTTTTTACCATTTGCATTAATGATAGAATACCTTCTTGCATGCGCGCTCCACCACTAGCAGTAAAAATAATAACCGGTACACGTAATTCAATAGCTTTTTCAACGGCACGTGTGATTTTTTCTCCTACAACGGAGCCCATTGAGCCCATACGGAAATGAGAATCCATAATGGCTACAACAATTTCTTCTCCATCAAGAGTACCTAACCCAGTCAGTACAGCTTCGCTTAATCCCGTTTGTTGTTTAGCCACTGAAATTTTTTCTACATAATCAGGGAAATTAAGTGGATTACTTGTTTGTAAATGATCATCCATTGAAACAAATGAACCTTCATCTAAGAAATATGCTACGCGCTCCTGTGCAGTCATTTTGAAATGATGGTCGCATTTTGTACACACTTTATGATTTTTTTCTAATTCCTTTGTTAACTGAATGTGACGGCATTCTGGACATTTTGTCATAAGTCCTTCTGGAAATCCCTTTTCCTGTCCGTCCTCTTTCTTTTTACTAAATAAGCTACGTATTGCCATGTTTTACTCCCCCTTTGTTGTCTAAATGCCTTGTTCAGCATTCATCCACTGTTCGTAAGCTTTTAATGCTTCTTTTTCATAGCCAAGCTGCATCGATTTCAACATAGTTTGAATGATTAATTTTTCTTCTTCTGTTGAGTTTCGATTTAAACGGTCACCAGTATAAACTGCTAACTGAAACCAGACTTTTAGTGAAAGACGATTTCCTGACGTGATGATTATTTCTCGTAAAACATCCCGACAATTAATCGTACTTTCTATCTCTAGCTTTACAAAAAAACTGCCCCACACTGGTAGTGGTCGCAGAGTCTCTGTACAACTTATAACGCGAATGGCTTCCTTTTCATGAATTTGTCGCGTTAATTCGACATCCTTTTTTGATTTTTCATCTTCTAATATAAACATCGACAATATTTCTACGAGCTGATGCTTTTGTGTAGAAGCTAGAAACATACCTTCCCCATGTCTCGTTTCGATAAGACCTAATAACTCTAAACTTCGCAATGCCTCTCTCACAGAGGATCGCCCGACACCTAGACGTTCTGAAAGGACTCGTTCGGAAGGTAACTTTTCACCAGCCTGTATTTTTTCTATTTTAATAAGTTGTCGTAATTGTTGGACAATATCTAAAAACACTTTCTTTTGTTCGGTTTTTTTATCCATACGATCAACTCCTCGGTCAATCTATTCGCCTTGGAATAATTATTGCTGTCGCTTTCCTTTCGCGCAGATAAACAATGCATCCAAAGGCTTTATCTTCATTCAGTAGGTGTTTGGATACCTACTATAAAGAAACAAAATCCACCACCTTCAGATGATGGCGTCTCTTACTGAATGAATTCAAAAGTGGTCTGGCCACTTTTGAAGTTGGCTTTATCTTACAAAATAATTATTTGAAAGTAAAGAAAAAACTGCATAAAAATTTATGCAGTTTCTAAAATTCCCTTCAATTTCATATTCTTTTCGTCGTTTGTGCATGTTTTATTTTCACTTGAGGTCTACCAAAGCGCTTTTCAAGCGTTCTCTCAATGTAAAGCAATTCATCTTCTAGTAACAGCTCTTGAACAAGATGAAAAACTTGCGGGAATAAGGTTACAGATACCGTTCCAAACTCATCCTGAAGCATGTAAACGGCGACCTACAAGGAAAGCACGTACCTGGCATCGTCCGGACGTGGCCCACTGAGCCAATACCCAGGGTTATTAATCGTAACTTTTTTATAATCGTCGCGACTTTATTTTAAACATCGTATCTTTTTTATAAACATCGCAACTTTATTTCAATTCTACATTTGAAGATATTATTATTACTAATTTAACAGGTTACATCACCATCGCTGATGTAAACATGTGGTTTAATTCGTTTGAGCAAACATGCTATTCGTTTATTAAACAAGAAAAAAAGTATAAGTTGTTAGTTAACCGTAAAGGTTATACCCCAGAACATTTTTCTGTACAAAAATTATGGAAAGACAAATTTTTCTCAAATGGTATATTAGACAACACTATTGCAGTTGCTTTTTTAATAGAAGAAGGGGATATTCTAAATCAACTGGAACAGTCTAATACTAAAGATAATGTTATATTCTCTAGTAACTATGATCAATTAATTGACTGGCTTTCTAAATATTAATAAAGAAATTCTATTTCTAAGTTACTAAAAGATAACTTTTTATATTGCACAGTTGTGTCAAAAGTACGCTTTATGAAATAAAGTGGATTATTTCAGTGACCTTGATAAATTTGGTAGTCTCTTATTTTTTATATCCCCCACATCCAAATGGATTTGACTATAAAAATTTGAAAGAGATGGCTTCTGTATATTGCAGAAGTCATCTCTTTCTCTCTTAACACTCAGTATAATATTTTCGCAAATTCTCATGAAACATCTGCTGTAGTTGATGTTCGCTAATCCCTAAAACATAAGCTTCACACATTATCTGTTCGACCATTATAGCTATTTGTTGAAGGTTAACACCCTTTGCTTCAGCAGACTTTTTAACAATTGCTTTTGAGCTAGGTTTTATATCGATTATTCCTTTCTTCTGAAGCTCCTTGTAGCTTTTATGGACGGTATGAAGATTGAGGTTTGTTTTAGCTGCTAAATCACGAATGGAGGGCAACGGGTCACCATTTTGCAAATTTCCTGTCGCTATTTCACAAAGTAGTTGCTGGGTTAACTGCTGATAAAAAGGAATTTTACTCATTGGATCTATTCTTAAATTCAATTGTTCACGTATCCTTTCATATTCTTTCCTTCAAAAAACTTTTTATAGATTACTGTAAATGTACATAGAGTTACAATTACCAAAATAATTAGAGCTGTCATCGCTGGAGAAACATTGAAAGTAAGCAAGCTGAAATGAAGAAGCGCAACAACAATCAATAATGGTAGTCCATATAGCAGGCTTATTAATACTGTAGGATTTGATTTTATTGCTTCAGATGGATTAGACCATTCAAGTAATGGATGCCTTCTATCATAGAGCGGGGACAATAAATTATACGTAATGACTAATAATAATGTAATCAATAAATGTAGTCCCGTAATAATATCGCCTCTACCAAATAGCATGTAAATGATATAGCTTATTACAGCCGATATTGTGCCGATGCATGATGAAGTCATAACTTTTGCCATGTAAATTTTTTGTGGATCAAATGGCAACGTCATGCTAGATGCATAGTATTTCCCCTCTCTTGAATAGGGAGTTCCACTAATATTGTTCATACAACTCATGAACAAAACCATATAGACAAAAAGAAAAGATTCATTGTTAATCATCCATTCAGCCTTTAAAATGTTCGTCTGTAAAGTTAGAAAAATGATTGTACAAATTGGCGTTAAAATAATCCCTAAAATAGCTTGCATTTTAAAGTATGGTTCAGACTGGATAATCCAATATTCACGTTGCAAATAATTGAGCAAACTACTTTGAATATCCCTCCCCCAAACTTTGGTCGTTTTTTCTATTCTACTTACAAGCAAGCCATGTTCATAATACTTAGACGCAATCATTTTTATAGTTGCATTAAACAATAAATAACATAGAGCGAATACTAGGATGAAATAGATCAAACTTTTTGTAGTAGTCAATGGCAAAAGCGTCTTCACCAATGAATGTTGCATTGCAAAACGATAACCTAAATCGAGAAAATCTGAAATTGAAGCACTTAAGGAAGATATTGTTGAAGTATCTAATTTCGCTAAAACATTGCTGATTGCATGATAATTTTTTATTAGAAAGTACAATATTGGGCTTATTCCAATACCAAATATAAGAGTCATCCTAACAAGCAAATACACGGATGTATTGATAAATACACTGCGATAATGATTCAAAATGGATAATAAAAATAGAAGGAACAGTACAATTAATACATTCATGATCAGTAAAAATGCAATTGATTTTACTGCGACAGCTAGCTTAAACTTTATCAGTAATATGAAAAACGTCGGTATTGATAGAATACTTACTACCATCATCGGTAAAGCTACTCCACTTATTATTTTCGACATTACAACCCGTTTCGCTGAAATGGGCAAATGAGCAAATATAGCAAAATCACTTTGACTAAACACTACCGAAATAGCAAAAAATGAAATCAATATATACGTCACACCATTTGAAAGGAGAATATTATAAAATAAATACTCCTCAGGGGTCGCTATAAAGTAAATAATTAGAGTAAGCACAAAATACTGAGTGGCTACATAAATGAATGCAATCAAAAGGAGTACTTGAATAACTGGCTGCTTTGGCTTTGCATAAAAAGATGTTAAAAAGAATTTGATTAATTGGATATTATCCTTCATTTGCTTGTTTCTCCATAAAAATAGTCTCTAAGCTACCATCGACTAGCAAATTCTCAACACGATCATGCAAGACAATCTTTCCATCTTTTAAAAACGAAATTGATTGACAAATTTTCTCGGCAACATCTAACAGATGAGTGGAAAAGAGAACGGTTCCACCCTTTTCAACGTACTCTTTCATACAATTTTTAAAAGCAACGACAGCTAGTGGATCTAGGCCATTTATCGGCTCATCCATAATAAGGATAGGCGGACTAATTGTAAAAGCAGTAATCAACGCAATCTTATGAAGCATTCCATAAGAATACGTTCCCATCGGTTTATAAATACTTTTTTCCATGCCAAAGATGTTAATGAAGTTTTGTAGTTTTTCATCATCAGTTTTTTCATATAGTTTCAAAACGAAATGTATCCAATCATATGCAGCTAAATTTGGAAATACATGAATCGTATCAGGTATATAATAACATTGCTTTTTATATTCGAGTGACTGTGATTTCGCAACATTATTAATCATTATTTTTCCGCAATTTTGTTCTACTAATCCAGCAATACAATTTAATGTCGTTGTTTTACCTGCACCATTCCCCCCAACAAACCCCAGTATTTCTCCCTTTTCTATTTTTAACTCTACACCCTTTAAAACCTCATGTTGTCCATATGATTTCTGTAAATTTTGTATCGATAACAATTTCATCACCTCATCCCATAAATTGGCGGAAGACATCTGTATCTGTCGCTTCGCTTTCGATACAAAAGACATCTGTACCTGTCGCTTCGCTTTCGCACAGAAAACATGGCTGAAAGAAGTTAAAATTTCTTTTTCGCAATAAAACTTTGCATCGTAATGATCATCAATAAAACTAACAGCAGTGTTACTACAATATTGATGCCATACCAAGATCCCATATCACCCGACATTAGAATATTTGTTGCATACATACTATTACTAGCAGGATTAACAACGTCCATTATTGGATGTAGCCCAGCGATAAAACGACATATTAATAAACTAACGATACTTATTAGTGCAATAAATGCAGGACTTTTAAAAAATGTACTCATCATCGCAACAAACGTAATGATGAATAACAGCCAAACACAATAAAATACTAATGCCCATAAAGCTTGTGTCATAGGAACAGTAGTAAATAAAAACGCTGAATAGCCATAGGACACTGCATAGCCAAGAGCTATACATATAACAGCCAAAATATAATGGATGAAGATTTTACTATTTAAATAAGAAGATATCGATACTGGCCTTGTTAGGATAAATGCCATCATGCCATTAGCTTTCTCTCCTTGGATAATACTCATAGTGGCAACGACCAGAATAATAATGCCCAACTGATCAAACTGTGAATTTAATGTTGAGGCAAGTACCTCCTGTCCCACAGGCTTTGCCATCGTAGGATCAATTGTTATACCTTGAACACCACCAGCTGATTGTAAAATAACCGGTAAATAATACATCATTATCGGCTGTGTTAGCCCTAGTAAAATAAATACAATTGGGAGCCACAAAATTTTAAACTCTCTTGCCATTTGATGTACCTCTTTTTTGCTTAATTCGATAAAAGCATTCATTCACTTACACCACCAATTCTAAAAATATTTCTTCTAGATTGTCTTGAATACCCACTTCAAATTTAGTAAACATCACTTTTGAATCCAGTCCGTGCTGTATTAATCGATTAGCATCTGTTTCCAAATTTTCAACGTGTATTTTGAAGCCATTTCCACAGCTTTCGATTTTCTGCACATAAGATAAATGTTCAAGCATTGTTAACCACTGAAAATCTACCTTACGAATCATTAAAAAGATAGCTGATTCTTGATGGCGCTCAAGTAACTCTGATTTTGTAGCATCCTCTATTTTGTGACCATTTTTAATCATCACAAAGCGCTCACAAATTTCCTCCGCATCGCTCAATATATGCGTTGATATTAAAACTGTCGTTTCTTTTTTTATCTCTTTTAATAGATTTAACACTTCTCTTCTCCCTATTGGATCTAGCGCTGATACCGGTTCATCCATAATCATTAAAGCTGGCTTATGCAACAATGCTTGTGCAATACCAAGGCGTTGCTTCATACCACCTGAAAATGTCCCGACATGTATATGTGCTTCTTTCCCTAAGCCTACCTTTTCTAAAAGTAATGGAATTTCTTTCTGCAATTCATTTTTTGATATGCCTGAAAGTGTTCCCATAAAGGACAATGTTTCAAATGCTGTCATCCATGAGAAAAAATTAGGATACTGAGGTAAGTAACCAATTTGATTTCTCATAGCTGAAATTTTTTGACCATCAAGAAGTATTTCTCCTTTGTCTGCATTCAAAATGTCGGCAATGATTTGAATTAACGTGGATTTTCCCGCTCCATTTGGTCCAATTAATCCAACACACTCATTGGAATCAATGACCATTGAAAAATCATTCACGGCTGTTTTATGTTTAAACTTTTTCGTAATATTTTTAATCTCTAAGCGCACGTTTATTTACATCCTTTCTACCAATAATGAAGTATAGAACAGAACCAATTGAGTTACAGAACAAAATAATAATTGTCCACATCAGTATGTTTTCCCGCGTATGTCGGTGCCGATATAAATCGAATAATGCAACAATGATTAGAACAAATCCTACGAATATCAATGGCAAAATGATTGGAAGTATGCTTGCCCAATCCAGTTGGCTTAACTCATCAAAACCATAGTGTAATTTCATTCCTAAAACCTCCATTCATTATCATTATCGATAATGATAACATAAGGTGTAAAAAATTTCATTACCTTTCTACTGTACATCTGTAAAAAAAATATATAGTATATTTATTGATAATGTTCTCATATTGATAACATTTGATTGTGCTTCCCTTGATTCCATCTGATAGGAGGATCGTTTTTATGCGGAATAAAGCAGAGGTTTTAATGCACCCTGTGAGAATGAAAATTTTACAAGCTCTAATGCACGATAAAGAAGAAGGCTTAAGCACTTTGGAGATGATTTCTATCATAAAGGATGTACCTCAAGCTACTTTGTATCGTCACATCCAAATCTTAATGGATGAAAACATCATAAAAATTGTGAAAGAGCGAAAAGTACGTTCTGTTACAGAAAAATTTTATGCATTAAATGAAGGAGCAGAAAAACTTAGTCAGGAGGATTGGACACAACTAACGATCAAACAAAAATTAAATTATGTTTCCAACTATCAATTAGCTTTACTATCTCAATATCAAAATTATTTAAATTCACTTGATGAAGAAGAAAGACTTGCAGATTTAGCAACTTTTTCATTTATCGATTTGACATTAACGACTAATCAATTTATGAGTTTTGAAAATGAATTAAACGATTTAATTCTTAAATACTATAATATGGCCGACTCAAGCAAAGAGACTGAGACAAAAACAATTGCTATAAATATTATTCCAAAACCTTAAGTAATATTTTTACGTAAAGAAATGGAGAAGATTTATGAAAAGAAGAAAGACAGTAGAAAACACACGAAAATTTATCATGATTATAATTGGCGCCATCATCGCAGCATATGGACTAGAAGCGGTATTAATTCCGAACGATGTCATTGATGGTGGCGTGACAGGTATTAGTATTATGGGCGCACACCTCTTTGGTATTCCATTAGGCGTACTGCTCTTTGTATTAAACATTCCGTTTATTTGGATTGGCTACAAACAAGTAGGTAAAACTTTTGCATTGATGAGTAGTGCTGGGATAGCAGCTCTCTCTATTTCCACAGTTCTTATGCACGATGTTAAAACAATTTTAGGTCCAAATGATCCGTTATTAATTGTTTTATCTGGTGGTATGTTACTTGGTGTTGGGATTGGGATTGTCTTACGTAACGGTGGCGCTTTAGATGGCTCTGAGGTTTTAGCCGTGTTGCTATCACGTAAAATTCCGTTTTCAGTCGGGGATATTATATTATTTATTAATGCCTTTATTTTCTTAGGGGCAAGCTTTATTTTTGGCTTAGAAAGCGCATTATACTCAGCTTTAACGTACTATATTGCGAAAAACGTTATCGACATTATTCAAGTAGGTTTAGAAAAATCAAAAGATGTTCGTGTTGTCAGTGCAAAATCAGAGGAAATTGGTGATGCGATTCAAGCTCGTTTAGGACGTGGTGTTACATATACTAAAGGGCGTGGCGGTTTCTCCAATGAACCAACTGATATATTAAACTGTGTCATTAACCGTATGGAAGAAAATAAACTTGTATCGATTATTAAAGATATTGATGAAGGTGCCTTCGTAGTTATTTCTGATGTTTCAGAGGTACGTGGAGGGAACTTCAAAAAGCGTGATATTCACTAAATAAAAGGTAAGAAAGTAAGTCGTTCATAAACTGCACCCCAATTGTTAGATATGTAACAATTGGGTGCAGTATTTTTTATGACTAAATTTACAAGCGAACTTAAACAGGTCTAATACGGAAGATAGCTAACTTTTTGCAAGAGGAGTTAGCTAAATTTTAGCTTTTCTTCTCCATGACACTAATTCCAATGCCCATAAATACGACTGTCATAAATAATAGTAGGCTTAAAGGTTGTAATAACTCTACATAAGAACTAGCATTAATCGTCACACCTTTTAAAATCTCTAAACCATATGTGATTGGCGAAATATAAGATAGAGCTAAAATTACTTTAGAAGATACGATTTCTAATGGCCAATAGGCGCCACCTAACATCGCAAATGGTACTGCAATGAACGCCATCACTGTATTAAATTTACTAGGTGTATCCGTGATAGAGGCGATAAAAATGGATAGTGCAACGATACACAATAGATATGGTATGACTGCAATTAAACTTGCTACAAACCCTCCATAAAACTCTACACCAACGCCAAAATAAAAAATGCAAAATACTAATACGATTTGAAGATAGCCTAATAAAAACGCATAAGCTAGATTAGCTGTATATACTTCCCATTTGCTAATACTTGAAACCGTTAAACGATTCCAAATACCATTTCTACGCTCCATGACTATGTGATTGACACCATTGGCTACCGTATAAATAACCATAAACAGTGCAAAGCCAAATAGAGTGTGAAGTCCGGAGTCCCATTTAAATCCTTTTTCATTGGCAAAGTTTGTATACTGGATATCAAATGATGGAGTTGTTTTCGCTACTGCGATCGCACTTGTTACCTCATCCTGCAAATCTGTAGGAAAAGCTTTTATCATCGCATCATTTTGAAGCACCTTACTATAAATTCGGTCTAGTTCATGTTGAACCAATTTGGCATTCATAAAATCAACAGCCACCAGTAATTTATAGCCTGCTTCCTGTAATAAAATTGCTACATCAACTTTACCTGTTTCAACTAATTCTGTTGCTTCATCCTCATTATAAATCGTAAATTCGTAATTTTTATTACTTTCTAACTCAGTCAATACTTGCTTTGTCATTTCCTCACTTAAAGTCGAATGGACAGCAATCGGCTGCTTTGTTTGTTGTCCATGCCCTATCAAATACGCATAAAGACATATAATAATAGTAGTTGCGATTAATGAACTAGGCTTTCTTTTTAATAATAAAAATTTTGTCTTGAGTATATTGATCATGCAATACCACCTCTTCTCGGGAACAATAAAAAGGCGATTGTTGTACAAATCACTGCTACAGCCGTTAATATCCATAAATAAGATGAAATCTGGCCTAGCCCTCCTCCTTGCTGTATCGTTAAATAACTTTGTAAGGCTGCTCCATTCGGTGTCCAACTCCCAATTTTCGCAAGAGTTGGTGCAAAGGTACTTAAATTAAAGAAGCTACCACCAAATAAAGCTAAAATTGATACGATAACTGAACCAAACACATTAGAAAGCTCTGCCGAATTAAAGCGGTAGTTTACTGCTGATAGTAATGCAGCAATACTTCCAACAACAATTGCCAGCATCAATGTCACGAGTAAATGTAAAGGCAATTGTACAAATGAAATATCAAGCATAAGATAGGCAACTACAAATACAATGGACACTTGAATGAATGACAAAATAACAGTTGAAACAATAACCGCTAATAAATAAATGATCGGATGGATATTTGCTAGTAGAATACGATCAAAAATATGCATATACTTTTCTAAAAATGCTTGACTGGAGATTGTCCCTGCTATATATAAAATAAACATGACAGTCATACTAAACGTATAATATACACTCGTTGAGACGGGCTCCTGTTGATTCACCGTCTGAACGGTAGATGAAATATCTGCTTTTGGTAATATCACATCTTGCGTTAATAACCCTTTTGAACTAAGCTCTGCCATTAGCGTATATTGATATTGAAATGATTCTAAAATATTTTGTACAATCGTTGAAGCAATTTCTTTCTGTTCGTTTAAATACACATGTAAAGCTGGAATTTCTTTTTTTGCGAAAAGTGATGTATAAAATTGTTTTGTAAATCCAGCTGGTATTTCAAGTATTACATCGTACTCTCCTTCTTTTTTAAGCGCATCCATATCACTTGAAGCAATCTGGGAGACAGTAATAAATTGTTGCATATCCTCCTGCTCTAGCAATTTCAAGAGCATAGAAATGGGTAGCATTTGTTTAAGGCTTTCCCGTGAATGTACATCAGCAGCCCACATCTCTCCTTGTGATTCCTGCAAAAATGCCGCCAACTCTTGCTGCTCATCCTCCTGTTGTACAATCGCAATCTTTATATCAATTGGACTATTATCCCCCTCCATTAATGAGCCTATAGCAAAACTGATTATAGATATAAGTCCTATCGGCATTAATAGTAAAATTACCAACTCTTGAGGGTGACGCCACAATACTTTTAACTGTTTACGAATAAGTGCTAAAAACATCACGGTTCCCCCTAATTCCTTAATGCTCTACCGGTTAAATGTAAAAACACATCTTCCAATGTCGGCTCTTTGACATGAAAACTTTTAAGAACAATGTCATGCTTCTCACATAAAGGTAATAACATTGGAAGGAAATCGGTATTTTTTGCTACACTAAAGGAAATATCTGCATCATTTACCTGAAAATTTGATAAAAAGCCTTGTTTCATAAGCGCATCAACAAAATCATTTGAATGCTTTTCTAGCTTTAAGACAATCGTTTTTTCTGAAGATAATATCGCCTTAATTTCTTCCTTTTTGCCAGCTGCAATTATATGCCCTTTATCCATAATATAAATGCGATCGCATAAATACTCGACTTCCTCCATGTAGTGACTCGTATAAATAATCGCTGTATTGGCATCTTTATTCAATCTCTTCACAGTTTCTAAAATATACTTTCTCGATTGCGGGTCAATGCCAACTGTCGGCTCATCCATAATTAAATATTCAGGCTCATGCAGTAAGGCAACACCAATATTTAAACGTCTTTTCATCCCGCCAGAATAATGTTTAACAAGTTTTTTCTGCTCATTTTCGAGTCCGATTTGCGCTAGTACTATACGAATCCGTTCCTGCAATTTTTGACGCGGAATTTTGTAGACTTCCCCAAAAAACTCCAAATTCTCACGTGCTGTCATTTCCTCATACAAGGCAATTTCTTGTGGCACAACCCCTAGTACTTTTCGTAAGGAAGTTGGATTTTTTAAAATGCTTGTATGCTGTAATAAGACATCACCTGTTGTTGGTTGAATCAAAGTCGACATCATCGCAATTGTCGTTGATTTACCAGCGCCATTCGGTCCAAGAAGTCCTACAATTTCGCCAGGCTCAATGTATAGGCTCACGTCATCAACAGCGTTTACTTTTTTAAATGTTTTTGTTAGATTAACTACTTCAATCATTCAACAGCCCCCTTTCTCTAAAGAATAACAGTTGCATAATGACTAGACGACTAGCTTCCGTCATAAAAGGCAATGACTGAAGTCATTTTTTATACTGGACGAGTAAGGTTTGCCAAATGAAATTCATTATGAATGCTTATATCATGCTTTACAGATTTTCCGAACGAGAAAGCCCATGCAGGGTGTAGCCCGTCTTTAGACATGGGATGAAAGTAAAGTCAGACAAAAGGTAACTTTTGCTACCTCAATTGTCTGAAAGGGTGTTATATTTCATGTATAGACAAGTAAAAGTCTATAAAACACGCTCGTTCATTGAAAATTGGATATTGTATATGGTTCGATAGCCTAATTCATGCTATCGGTAAAACAATATGTGTCGTCAAGAAAAAGACGCTAAAACACATCGAACGAAACCAACTATACGCTATGGTAAAAGTAGCGTAGCCCTATCTGCTATATGCACTGGATAGGGAGGGGTAATGGGATACCCCAATCTTGAGAGC
>NZ_JBLLLQ010000042.1:0-32690 GCF_047737915.1 Lysinibacillus sp. NPDC056185 | reverse complement strand
CTTATATATACTGAGCAAATACTATTAAGTAACAATATGAGTATTAGTAATGATGAAATGAATAAGCTGAGAAATATTAGGGCTAAGTTTGTGAATTTTAGGGTGAATTAATAGTTTTTATTCTCCCGATTATTTCCACCCCTCGTTTTTCTAAGAAATCCAATACTTGTGTTACAGAAATATCACCACCACCGTTTTTTTCTAATTCAATGAGAAACTCCATAGAAGCTTCTTTTCTAAATGTTTTTTCAAAAAATAACATTTTATTATCAAAGTCCAATTTATTAAAATTAGTCATTTTTTTATCCTCCAATTACTATGATAATTAAGCATTATAAAAGGAATAGTTTATTATATGCAATTTAAACTATTATATAAATTAAACAACAATATTGTTACTTATTTTTGTTGTCCAAAATAAAAAACAAACTACTTTATTTCAACCGACACCGTCTGTTTTAGGGACGGTGTTAAATTATATAAAAAAGTCATTATTAGGCAACTTTATTGTCACTTGTCAAAAACTTCTTGAAGGATTGCTCTTAAAGAAACAATGATTTACTTTTGAATAATTAACTGTACGCCAAGTTTGCGAATTAATCGATTTGTAGTTGATAAAGAAATACGGTTATAAAATTAACTGCTATAAAAAACGTCCTTATATTCAGTATACAACTTACTATTTTTTTTGGTCTAAATTCAAATAAGTGATTTAAAACAGTTAATAGTATTAATAAAAGGGAGATATTTTAAATGGAGAACAATTTTCTGAGTCAAACAGTCCGTTTCTTACAAAAAAGTGATCTAAAAATTTATCCAATAGTATATAGAGAATATGAAGTTCAAATTAATGAAGAGGAGGTTGTATTTAGTGGAGGAGGTAGTATTCTTAAAGACTATTTTAGTAAACCTCATATTTCAGATAATCTAATATTGCAAATCATTGATATTTTTTCAACCTTAGATGCAAAAATTGATATAGACTTCCCAAATTTACAAGGTAAATCATTTAGATACAAATACATACATCTGCCTAACAGTTCAGATGAGGAAATAATATTAAAGGAATGTTATAGGCTTTTCAAATTGTTAAGAAATGCTGCTACCCATTCAATGAATTCAATTACTATTTCGAATGATGACATAGTTGCTGAATATGATTTCAACCATACTAATTTTCATTTAAAAATAACAAGTTTGGGTATATCTTATTTATTTACATATGTTTTGGAACCTTTTAACTCAAATTCTCTTTATACTCAAAATTTTTTCAGAGCATTTAATAGAGAGCTGTATGATTTATTAAAACAAGAAGTATCTACTTTTTCAGACGATTTTGGAACTGAACTGAACTCTATATCTAGTAATTTGAAGTTAAGAAGGGGAGTTAGAAATTACATTGTAAATCCTTCTTATGAGATTAGTAATGAAACAAGTAAATTGAAAATTACTACCCCTTATATAAAGCATGCAATTTATGAAAAGGATTATGGTGTAGATTATTTTATTAAGATTCCTGAGAGTAATAAGTATTTAATTCCAGATGAAGTTCTTAATGATCAATATGAAATAAAATTAACAAATTTGCAAGATTGGAAATTAGATAATGATTAAGTGCTCTAGGTTTAATTTGTATTTCATACTTCTTTCAGATTGGTATATATAAATATATAGAAATTAAATTTAGACGGGAACACCAAGCTTTTAAACATGACTTTACTATAGGGATGGCTATAGTAAAGTCATGTTTAAAGCGGGGGGTTTTTGTCACAATAACGTCAGCTGTAGTAATTTTTTAAACATTGTTTTTTAATTCAGTATGATGAAATTGTCAGTTTAAAACTTTATTTTTTATATTAGTTTTTAGATGGAGGATATTATTGGAATTTAAGTTTAAAACTTTATTATTATTTGATTAATCATTTAGATCGAAAAATGTACGTTTATTCAAAGAATCAGTTTACAACTTTATTATCTCTTCACATTGTGATGTTAAGTTACAATAAAGATGTATACTGGACAATTAAGATATATACTTTGCAATAAAGATATATACTGGACAATAAAGATATATACTAAATAATTTAGATTGTAAACAATCTTATATTTAAAAAATTGCAGCTTAGAAATAAAGTTGCGATGTTTAAAATAAAGTCATGAAGCGTTCCCCCTTTGGTTATTATTTAGCCAAAGGGGTGTTTTTTATGTCTAAAAGAACAAGAACATCTAAAGTTGTAGTTTTATAAAAAAGATTGATCATTTAAAACAAAGTTCGATAATTTAAAATAAACATTGATTATTTTAATAAAGTTTGATTAAAATCCTGTATCAAAACAGGATTTTTCTTATTCCACAAACAGACCAGTTAGTTAAAGAAGACATACTTAAACAAAACATGTGAGTAGTTTGATAATACGATAATAATTAGACAAGCATTCGGAACTCGTTGAATGAGCAACAATACTTTGGTTTTTGGTGAAATATATAACTTTCAAGTAAACTTAATAAATACTAATAGATGGATTTTTGTTATGATTCTTTATTTTGAAAATGAACGATTTTTCCCAGTAAATCGTATTACATATAAATCATTATTGTATGGAGTAGATCTCATGGATGAAAAGGATTTAATTCGAAAAGCGAAAAAAGGAGATACATTGGCTCTTTCGAAACTGCTACAACAGAATTATTCGTTCCTCGTAAAGTATTTAATGAAAGTTACTCTTCATCCACAAATCGCAGAAGATTTAGCACAAGAGACGATGATGAAGTGTATTGAAAAAATCCAACTGTATAATGGTGAATCCAAGTTTTCATCATGGCTCATCACAATCGCAACGAACCTTTTTATCGATCAACAGCGCAGAAAGAAGCGGGAGGAAAACTGGCTAGAGCAGGAACAAGCGCTCCGAAAAATGAAATGGAATGCAGCCATTATGAACGAAGAATGGAATGATGTACTTGATGTACTTGCTCAAATTAATGAAGAAATACGTATGCCAATCGTGTTAAAGCATTATTACGGATATTCATATAAGGAAATTGGAAAAATGATGGGTATTGCAGAAGGAACAGTAAAATCTCGAGTTTCAAATGGTCTAAAAAGTGTACGAAAGGAGTTGGCTGAACTTGAAAGAGTATGATTCTAAAAATAGTCATTCTATGTTGGATGATGAAAATGAATTAACGGTTAAGCAATTAATAGATGGTTTAGAAAAACTGGATCAATGGAATCCAGTATCTACTCCAAGCTTACAATGGTTTCAACAGAATGTTGAATTAGAGAAAAAAAGAATACGAAAAAAACAATGGAAAGACCTCCTCACGTTTATCTCTGTTGCAGTATTTGTGCTTTCGGTTGGGATTGCTGTCGTTTATCGTCAGCCAATTCTTTTTCTTTATTTTCAGCTTGTGGGGATTATCTTATTGCCCTTAGCGCTTAAAAAAACTAGAAAGAAGGTCAGTAATGAATGATCTCAAATGAACTAAGTAGCACACCGCTTTGGTTATGCATCGTGATTGCATTCATTCTGATTTGTCAGAGCTCATGGATGTTTTGGGATGCACGGAAGAGGGGACACAATGCTTGGTTATGGGGCTTTTTAGGCCTTATTCAATTTCCAGCGTATCTAATTATCTATCTTATTTTTGCAAGAAAAATATTTAAAAGAAAGGTCTCAGGATCAAATTCCTGAGATTTTTTTTATTTATTTTTTCGTGAGTGAACGATTAGACGAACGTAATCGTATTAAGGGTAAATAAACAATTTGGAGGAGAAAAAAATGAATGAACTAGTAAATGGAATCCTATGGGAAAGGATTGCGCAAATTCTTGTCTTACAATGATTACCGCATTAGTTTGGTTGTATTAGAAATGAAAAAATTGAATCTCTTGTAAGCAATTTTGAGAAATTACTTGATAAATATCTTATGGAAGGCAGCTTCTATAAATTTTTACCATCTGTTAAATAAAGACAACAAGGAGATACCTTTGTTCGAAATAACAGCAATGAAATCAATCACTTATCTAAGGAGGCAATTCTTTTATGAAAAATAAACTATCTGGGGTGTTAGCCGCTACATTAGCGTTAACGATGAGCTTACCAACAGGGGCGATGGCGTTTTCTAGCAGTCAGACTACGGTTGTAGCTAGCCAAGAAGTAGCTAGCCAGGAACTGAAGAAGATTGCGGCAGAGAAGGCTGCGCTACTCACGAAGTCGTATGAGACGAATAGCGTGCAGTATGCGCTAATTGACAATGGCCAAATTATTTTGTCGGGTCAGGCAGGTAAGAACGATATGAAAGGGAAACAGCCGCTGACCAAAGATACCCTATACGGGATTGGTTCAGTCAGTAAAATGTATGCAACGGCGGCTGTGATGAAATTGGTCGACGAAGGAAAAGTTGATTTGGATGCTCCTGTTGTCCACTATGTTCCTGATTTCAAAATGAAAGACGAGCGTTACAAAAGCATTACGCCGCGTATGCTGTTGAACCACTCCTCCGGCTTGCAAGGTACTGAGTATAGGAATGCATTTTTATTTAAAGATAATGATACCTATGCCCATGATAACTTGTTGCAGCGATTGTCCAACCAGCACTTGAAGGCGGATCCTGGCGCGTTCTCGGTATACTGCAACGACGGCTTTACGCTGGCTGAGATTTTGGTGGAAAGAGTCAGCGGTCTGAGCTTTACCGAATTTCTACATAAACAGTTTACAGAACCCTTAAAGCTAAATCATACGAAAACGCCGCAGGATAAATGGGAAGATGATAAGCGGGCTGGACTTTATTTTCCAATGTACCAAGGGCAGCTTCCCACTGAATCGGTGAATGTTATCGGGGCGGGAGGGATCTCTTCCACGGCAGAGGATATGGTGCGATTCTCACAATTATTTATGGGACAGGGAAAAGGGATCCTCTCTGATAAGGCAGTCAAAGCGATGGAGCAAGAGGAATATAAAAAAGGAATGTGGCCGGGGGATGAAGATAACATTTTCAAATATGGTCTTGGTTGGGATAGTGTGAAACTATATCCATTCAGTGAATATGGAATAAAGGGCTTGGCTAAGGGCGGAGATACGTTTTTACAACATGCTTCACTGGTCGTGCTTCCGGAACAGAAGATGGCAGCGGCTGTGTTGTCATCTGGCGGCGGGAGTTCTGTAAATCAACTGATGGCGACTGAATTACTGCTCACTGCGCTTAAAGAGAAGGGCACAATTAAGGACATTAAGCCGAACAGATCCTTTGACAAGCCGGTCAAGGCCAAGATACCTCGAGACGTAGCGAGGAAAGCGGGTTTTTACGGTAATAGTTCAAGTCAGTTCAAAATAGAAATTACGAAGAATGGGGAACTGTTCTTATCATCTAATCCAGAAGAAAAATATGTATATACTGCGAATGGAAGCTTTATTAATGAGACAGGTACCTCCAAGCTCAACTTCGTCACAGAGAAGAATAGACGAACATATTTGAGGGAGAGTACATTTATATCGATGCCTGGCTTAGGGCAAGTAGCGGTGAATCACTATGGAGCAGAGAAACTAGAAGACAATGTGCTATCGAAGGAAACCACTGCCACCTGGGCAAAGCGGGAAGGTGGCAAGTTCTATCTTGTTAACGAGAAATATAGTTCTTCTCAATATCTCGTACCAGTGTTACTTACAACACAAATTAATCGCAATGATGGTCTAGAGGGCTATTGGAACGGCAGAAAAATTACAGGCCCAAACACGGCTGCGCATCAGCTCCAGATCCCCGGGTTGGCAGGCCGTGATACGACGGAATCTCGTTTCTATACAGAAGGCGGAAATGAATATATGGAGATGTCCGGATTTTTATATGTAAGTGGAACCAATGTAAAACCGCTTGATGCAAGCCCAGCATCTAAAGTTACGCTACAAGCAAATGGTCATGCGAGATGGTTTACAATCCCGCAAGCGGTAACAGGGAAAACGATGACCGTAGCGTTGCCATCGAAGAGTTCGTTCGCGGTGTATGATGAGAAGGGTGTATGTATCAATTTTACCGTTGTGAGCGGCAATAACAAAGTAAAACTGCCGGAGAACGGAACGGTTGTATTTGCTGGTGCGCCGAATTCGGAATTTGCAATCAAGTTGAACTAACTACAATTTAAGATGTACTTCAACAAAACCAGTACGACACCGAAAAGGTGTTTTGCTGGTTTTGTTTGTATTTACGCATTCTCTTTACGAAGGGGCTTACTGAACACTTATCATTTCCCCATAAACAATCATGGTAATAATCTGTTAATGGTGTTTGTCTTAAAATACTAAAAGCTTTATGACAATAGCTGAAAGCATAAATTAAAGTGAAAGGGAATGAAATTGTTCCCTTTTTACTTTAGAACTTCTTAAACTAATGGGGTTTACTTGAAGATCATTGAGTTGCATAGGCAGCTCTTTTTTTCTTATTGAACTCCCATGAAAGAACTAAATCATCTTTCATTTTCTGTGGTGAAGTGCTAATTTTAACGGGCACTTTAATTGAAGATTCGCATCCAGAAATAATCAATAAAAACCAAACTAGATAAATAAAGAACCAACTGTTTTGATCAAACTTTGTTTCAAAACAGTTGGTTTCTTTCTGTATAAAATCAGTGTTTGCGACTTACTTTTAATCGAACTTTATTCAAAAGCTACATGTGATGTTGAGTTACAATAAAGATGTATACTGATTACTTAAACAGAATACATGAGTGATTTTAACTAATCTCGTTATACTTTATAATCACATTATCTTGTAAATAAGATGATTTAGCATGAAATACAAACCTTGGTACAGTGTGTTGCTGTATCAGGGTTTTTTTACGGTTATTTATTATGGGACACAAAATATATACAATTGAATAGCCTTTATTACATTGATTGATTTACAATTCAAATTAAAAAAGAACTAATTATTATGAAGAGATTGATCATTTAAAACAAAGTTCGATAATTTAAAATGAAAATTGATTATTTTAATAAAGTTTTGTATCAAAGCAGGATTTTTTCTTATTCAACAATCGGGCCATTTAATTGAATGAGGAAATTGTTTAAATTTGGAACCCTTGCCATTATATATCGTTAATCTTAATTATTAAATGGCTATTTTACTGAATATTTAGAGAGAACTTTTTACACTTTACCTTGCTAATTAGGTTGTGAATTAGAGTTTTGCACATCTCAACCGAACCCGTTAACAAAAAGTAACGCTCTTTTATTTCGAAAGATGCAGAGGATTGACGTTATTACCAACAACCTGTGCCATCTTTTATAGACTCCTTCATATTCCTTTTCCCAAGATGGTATTGAATTCACAGGATAAGGGAACGTGTATAAATAGACAATTTAGTAACGGTGTAAATCTGCATTTTTCAACCGGCTCCTCAGCTTCAACTAATGGGGGCGTTAATTAAAGATTATTGAGTTGCGTAGGCAACCATCTTTTTCCTTATTGAACTAACACTGCAGTTTAGTTGAATAACAAATGCTATAATTTGGATATAAAAAGAAATGAGGGAAGATATGAAAGTTAGAAACTCAGTAAAGGCAATTATTTTGGATGGGGAAAAAATATTATTAACTAAAAACCAAGATGACGAGGGGTATTTTTTTCTTTGTCCTGGTGGAGGGCAAGAACATGGTGAAACATTCCATACCACTTTAAAAAGAGAGTGTATTGAAGAAATTGGACTTAATATAGATATCAAAGAATTATTACATATCAGGGAGTATATAGGAAAAAATCATGAATACGCTGAATTTGATTTTGATGTTCACCAAATAGAATATTATTTTTTATGTCAGGTAAGTAGAACTGAAACTCCAATAAAACCAACAAATCCTGATAATCATCAGGTAGGTGTTGAGTGGATTCGTATTGAGGATTTATTAAATTACAGGCTATACCCAAAAGAGTTAAGAAAATATATAATTGGATATTTAAATGGTGAAAATTCACCAATTTATCTTGGAGATATAAATTAACTTGTTATTAGCAAGGTCTTTAGTAGAAGATCATTAAGTTGTTCAGGCAGCACTTCTTTTATTTAACTACCGGGTGCTTTAGTGGAGTAAGGCGAATTAAAATAATCAATCCTTTTTATAAAAACAGTTATTAAAAATAAAAGAAAGCTGTCATTTTGATCAATCTTTATTCAAAATGACAGCTTTTTATATACAGTTAAATCAAGGATTTAGAGTGATTCCAATTAATTTGTCGTTAGTTGAAAGAGGTTCACTTTATCCCTTTAAATTCCCAATAATTTTTTTCAAAAAAATTAATTATCTCATCTTTATAGTTAAATTGATCATTGAGCTTTTGTAATAACTCAATATCATGGGTATGAGTTTTTCCTGTTTCTAGCATTTCTCGATATAAATCAATATAAGGGAGTTTATTATGAATAGCGTTGTTTAATTCCTTTTCTACATCATAGGGAATTTTTTTAAATCTCACCTCTGCAATCCCTGTCTCATCAATTTCAAGAATTGCATACTGAGCACGTAGATCAGAATGTAACTTGCCCCATTTGTAAAAGGGCTGTCCTACAGTTCCTGGGTTAATAATCAACTGATCATTGCTACTATAGCGTAACAATTGGTGATGGGTATGAGCATAAATCGCAATATCGTAATCATGCTCAAATAACTGATCAAAATTTTTCTGATCATTAGTGGGCCATAAATCTCCTCCATAATTTTTATTCTGTAAATTATGGCTAATGCTGATAGATAGATTATTAACTTGTCTTGTTAAATGTAATGGTAAGCTCTTAATAAGATTAATATAGCTTTCATCCAAATTTTCACACTGATACTGAACTAACCTAGAAATATAGATATCAGAAGCATTATCAAAGTCAATCTCTTTATTCAGTACGTCAAGGAAGCAGTCTTCCCAATTTCCTTTAACGTAAGTAGCAACTTTAATACTATCTAATATTTCAAATAAATCATTTGCCCCAGGCCCAGGCATGATTAAGTCCCCTAAAAACCAATATTCAGTGACACCTTCTTTGATCGAATCTTCGATAACTGCTTTTAAAGCACTTGCATTCCCATGGACATCTGCTAGTAAAGCAATCTTATGTTTCATGTCTTTCATTTCCCTCCCTTTAAATTGACGTATAATCTAAACAGAATGTATATTTTTGTTTTATCATTTTATGGTATATTATAAAAATTATTTAGAAACCTTCAATCGAAGGGCTTAAAAAAAAAAAGCAAAGCCCAAGAATGCCGTAAAATTACCATTCTTGGGCTTTTGATTTCGGTGTATTTACTCTAAAAAGGACTTCCTGGATAGCCTCTTTGCCTTTATACACTGATGTAAGAGCTATCGGATTAGCTCTATCTGCTTTGATTTTTACCAGATGGATACTCGATCTTCTGGAGTTATATACATGCCATCTCCAAGCTTAATTCCATAGGTATCATAGAATTGCTGAAAGTTCACAATCGTGCGATTAACCCGAATTTTAGCGGCTGAATGTACATCGTTTTTGCTCAGGTACGCTGCAAATTCTTTTGTGGTTGTGGATTTCCATATTTCTGCATTGTTTTCGAAATATGCTTTATAATCCGGATTACTCATTTTGGATACAACTTGTAGTGAAGCCGCCATTCCACCTAAATCAGCGACATTCTCACTTAGTGTAAGCTGACCGTCGTTCAACACACCCGGGATAATCTCAATTTCGTTATAGAACTCAATCAGTTCCTGGTTTTTCTCTTCGAATTTCTTAAAGTCCTCTTCTGTCCACCAGTTATTTGCATTTCCATTTTCGTCGTATGCTGATCCGTTGTTATCAAATGCATGGCTGATTTCATGGCCTATGACCATGCCAATGGCACCATAGTTTGCTTCAGGTTTAGCGTTAATATCATAGAAAGGCGCTTGAAGAATACCGGCAGGGAACGTAATTTCGTTATTAAAAGGATTGTAGAAAGCATTTACGGTATATACGCTTGTACCCCATTGCAATCTATCCACCGGTTTTCCTAGCTCGGCTTTCACGTTATCAATGTATGCTTTGTTTACTGTCAAGGTATTAGAGAACAGCGAACCACCTTCGTCATATGTCTTGATCGCTACTTTATCTAATGTCGTATCCCACTTATCTGGGTAACCGATCTTAACAATCATCGTATCCAGCTTTTTAATTGCTTTAGCTTTTGTTGTTTCTGACATCCAATCAAGAGCTTTGATTCTCTCCTCATACGTAGCAATTAACTTCTCTACCATTTGCTCAACATCTTTTTTAGCTTCTGGTGAAAAATGTTTCTCGGCAAACATTTGCTCCAAATATCCGCCCATTGTACCAGTTGTCTTGGCTACTGCGACTTCCTTATCTGTTTTTTCTCCTGTAACGCCATATAACGTTGCGTCAAACTCTTTGGCAGCATCTTCGAAATCATCTGACAACAAACCGCCTGCTGCCATAAGCAGGTGCACTTTGGAGTAAGTTTTAAGCGCATTAAGATTAGTTTCAGTCAAGAGTTCAGCACCTTTTTGCGCCAGCTTCACATCGAATACGATCACTTTATCAGTACTGTCGACTTTCATCGATTTCAAGACTTGTTTCATATCTACTGTTTTGAACATGTCATCGAATTGTTCAATTGTATACGGATTATAGTATTTATTGACATCGCCTTGTTCATGAGGTTCAAGCGATACGGAAGCTAAGTTTTTCTCCATTTCGTAAACATTCTCGGCAAGTGCTTTCGCTGCAGACTCTTTCTCGCCCGATAACTCAAGAAGTCTGGCCATATATTGAATATAGGCTTTTTTCGCTTTCGAGTCTTCCGTGTCAAAGCTGTTCTTATCCAGACCTGTAGCTAATCCAGCGTAATACAAAGCATTTTCACTGCTGTTCTTTGCATCGTTCATGATTGCAAAGCTGAATAATGAGCTTTGACCCGAATCCTTCTCCAGGGTAAGATCAGCTTGAATAAGTTCATCAAGCGTTTTAGCCTCGTCAATTGCCTTTACATATTTTTGAATAGGTTCAATCCCTTGTTTATTTCTATTTTTCTTATCCAACGCCGTCGAATAGAAGTCGGTAATTTTCTGTTCTTTTGTTCCTTCTGCGAATTGTTTGCCAACGAGCTCATCTATTATTTTTTCTATTTTATCGTTATTTTGCTTATGCAGCTCGGAAAATACGCCGCCCATGATTTCTCCATCCGGAATTGTCGATTTATTTAACCATTCCTTATTGATTGCTTCATAAAAATCGTCATTTAAACGGGAGCCTTTAAGCGTCCACACTCTGGCGATGATTTTTTGGAACTCATTGATCGTAATATTGTCATTTGCGCCTAATGTGCCGTCAGGTTTGCCAGTCAGTACGCCTGCTTTTGCAAGTTTATCGATATCTTTTTTAGCCCAAGCTGGCACATCGGTGAACTCGACATCAAATGTTCCGCTGCGCAGATCATTTCCAACAGGCTCTGGTAATTCGCCGAATGCCCTACTCAACATGACTAAAGCTTCAATCTTCTTAGCCGGCTCATTCTCTCTTAAATCTTCGTTTTTAGAGCCTTGCATAATGGATTCTTTATTAATTCCTGGTTGATAAGCATCTGCTGCCACCAACAAGGTTTTAACGATTTCTCCTCTTGTCGCTGGTGGCGACATTTCATCGGCAAATGCCGATACGCTAACTGATAGGACCATTATTATGGCCATGAGTAAGGATAAAACCTTCTTTTTCATCTTCATTCTCCTTTATAGTAGATTTGTATAAATAAAGATAAATGGGTGTAATTTAGTATTTCTACCATTTGAATACCATTATAGTTGATTTATTTCAGTTTGAAAATATGTAAGGAGATTTTTCATTTTCAAGAGAGCATTGTCTAGTCTAGCGCTTTTAAGCTAGAGCGGTACCACTAGTAAGATCACTTTTTGGTTAAATAAAATCCACCTCTGCTAAAGTTAAATATGAGGAAATGTGGCGAGTATTTAAGGATTGAAAGGTAAGCACAAAATCGATTCCGGACGCAATTATGCCGAGACAATTGATTTCAAAGCAACATGTGTGCTCGTTAATAATAAAGAATGATAATTGGTAATAACGTTTGATAAAAATCACCTCTTTAGTTATTCTTGGAGGTGATTTTTAATGTATATTTATGTTAAAATTGATGTTTATCTTGTGAAAAAATGTACTTGAACTAACGAAGAAGGTTAGTGCAATAAAGGTACTTTACTGATTATCTATATTGTTTATAGATAATAAAAAAATATACTTAGCTATATAGTGAATAATTTTAACTTCTTTCGCACAGACAAATTTTTTGTTGCTGCCGCTTCGCTTTCGCGCAGAAAACATTTATTGGCCCAAAGCCGATTCCAGACGCAATTTTGACGAAGCATAATTGATCTGTATAGAAGTAAAGGGGAAAATATGAGAAAAAAAGTTATTTTATCATTAATGTTAATGACATTTCTTTCTGCTGTAGAAGGAACAATTATTAGTACAGCAATCCCCCGTATAACGAGTGATTTGTCAGGCGTCGAACTTGTTAGTTGGGTATATGCAATTTATATGCTAGCCACAGCCGTTTCGACTCCAATATACGGGAAACTGGCTGATTTATTCGGTCGTAAAAAAGTTTTACTGATTGGAGCTACGATATTTTTAGTCGGCTCTGCACTTTGCGGTGTTGTTACATCGATGGAACAGCTCATCGTCTTTCGTGCCCTTCAAGGTCTAGGTGCTGGCGCTATTTTGCCAATAACAATGACAATCATGGGTGACTTATATAGCGAAGTGAAAGACCGTGCAAAAGCACAGGGTTGGATTAGTGCTGTTTGGGGCGTCTCTGGTGTAATCGGACCATTAGTTGGAGGATTTTTAGTTGATTCTCTCTCTTGGCGCTACATCTTCTTCTTAAACGTTCCATTTGGAATTATCGCTTGCTTAATGATTGTAATTTATTATAAAGAATCTATTAAACCTGCTAAGCACCATATCGACTATCTTGGAGCGACGGTATTTTCATTAAGTACAATCGCGCTACTATACGCGTTATTAACAGGTAGCAGTCAGCAAAATTGGGGGGACATTACAATTATTGGCCTTTTAATCTTTGCAGCTGTTGCATTTATTATTTTCTTATTCATTGAGAGAAAATCTCCGGAACCATTAATTCCGCTAGCACTTTTCTCTAATCGTACATTATCTATTATAAACATATTAACTCTTATTTCTGGTGCAATGATTATTAGTATTACAATGTATCTTCCGATTTGGAGCCAAGGTGTATTAGGAAAAAATGCGACAGAGGCCGGACTCGTTTTAATGCCACTTCCTGTTATGTGGACATTTGGCACTATTTTTTCTGGGAAATTAATTGATTACTTAAAAACGAAACAAATCATTCTACTTGGAGCTAGCATTCTTTCAATTGCTGCCTTTTCACTATTTACTTTGTCAACAAATTCACCAGCATTCCTTATTTATGTTGCAGTTGGATTATTCGGCTTAGGAATGGGGCTTATTGTACCTATTTATATGGTAACAATTCAATCAGCTGTTCCAGCCCATACGCGAGGGACGGCAATTGGCTTAAACACATTTATCAATACGTTTAGTCAAACATTAGGTGCTGCAGTTTTCGGGGCAATTTTCAACACGATGATTCATGCACAGGGGATTAAAAACCTTGATCTCGTATCTTCTGGTGGACATGGAGGAACTACAGCAAACATAGTAACCAAATCACAAGAGGCATTAGCTTCAAGTGTACATTTCATTTATATGAGTACTTTTATATTAGCACTAGTAACTTTAGTAATTGTTTGGTTCTTATTAAAGCCATCCACACAAACTAGTGAGCAATAAAAACACTTTTACTTAAAAATATGGCAGTAGATAAAATGTTTTTAATTATTTTAGAAAAGCAATAATATAATTTCATATTAAAAAAGCGCGAGAAATCAATGTTTCTAAAATTGATTTCTCGTGCTTTTTTAATACATACTATTTAATCGTTCTTTACACTGTGTCGATAAATGAAAACACTACTAATTATCCCAAGTCCACCAAATAACAAAATCCATTTTTGGTTGAAAATAAGCCCATACACCAGAATTGCGCTACCAATAATTCCACTTGAAAAAGCACTGGATACCATGGATTTGTTTGTTGGTTTAGGGAATTGAATAGAGGTCCCCAGATTTTTATTTCCCCATTTACAAGCCGCATCCATGATGTTAAGTAATTTATCTAACATCTTTTTATCCCTCTTTCCTCTTAATTTTTAAATACAATGAAAGAAAAAATAGCATTGGAAAGGGCACCCAAAAAAGATAACGATGAAATTGATAAACAAACCATACCGATAACTTTTTTCGTCCTCTGTTCTCTATTCTTTTTGGATAATAAAATAAACCCTGAGATGAGCAGGACGATTGCTACAATGATATTAAACACGATGAAGAACGGTGTTGATTCTTTAAGAAAATCTATAATATTCCAAAATAAACTCATTGCTCTCCTCCTATTTTATATTTGAAATAGAGCTTCTACTCAAAGATACTTGCTACCAACTGCTTAGTCATAAATTGAAATGCAGCAAAATGGTCACAGTTCTTTGATATTCCATCTTTACTTGCAATACTAGAAAGAAGTACGGTGAAAGTTGAAAATGCTAACTTTTCCGGAACTTTTAATTTAAGATTTGCTTGTTTGATTGCAGTACGAAAAAGATTACTACTATCAAATATTAGTTTTTCTTTCATTTCCTCCGAAAGCTTACTATAAAATGCTGTGAAATCGATTGTTTTTACTTCATAAAGAAATGGTTTGCTTTCGTATTCATAGTAAAGTTGGATTATTGCTGTTTCAAAGCCGGACTTTTCAGGGCATTGTTCAATTCGTTTAATAAAATTCCCATAAATAGTTTCTTGAATGTCGTACAAAACTTCAAAAAAAAGTTCTTCCTTACTTGAATAAAAATTATAAAAAGTACCCGTTGATATTGCTGTTTTTTTGCATAATTCACCAATACTTGTTTCTTTATAACCTTGAGAAATCCAAAAAGCCATACACTCATCTTTCAATTTACTTTTAATCATAATTTTATCTTCTTCTGAAAAAACTTTTTTTCCTCTTGCCAAAGGTGAATACCTCCTTTATGAATTATTTATATGAATATTCATGTTGTATATTCATATAGTATCATCAACACGAATTCATAACAAGGGATTAATTTCGTAAATTTCATCAACTTTGGAGGAGACGATTACCTGACTAAGCCTTTTCAAGCACAAGAATTGCAAGCGCATTTTGGGCGTTATTGAGAAGAAGCGGGAGCTGGTCTTGGGCTTGCTATTGCAAATTGGATTATTGACAAACATCATGGCAAAGTAAAAGTACAAAGCGAAGTTGGAGTGGGAACATGTTTTGAAATTATTTTCCCAAAGAACGGGCGTTTATATATAGGAAAGATTACATAAACATTAGAAAAGAATCCATTTTGATTAGTCTTCTTTTCAAAATGGATTCTTTTATTTGTTGGAAGGATCACTGTGAAACAGAATCCTCAATTCTTTTAAAAATTAATAGGACTGAGCTTAATAAAAATACTACCAAATAAAATCTTTATTAGACCATCTATTACAAAAAAGATATCTAGACTAACGTTAGTAATCATTAATCCTATGAACGCATTGATGATTAAACTGATTGATAGAAAAAGCATTAATTTACCATGTACCGGAATAAAAGGTAAGAAATGAACGCCAACAGCTAAAATAATTAATAACCAGCAAGTTCTATAATCATCGGCGAAAAATTGAAAACTAATAAAAACTAAAATTGCTAATAAAAAAATTGAAAAATTAGACCACCTTTTTTGGCCGCCTGTACCAGGACCGACTGCTAATTTCTCTCGAGTTTTAGGGCTTAATTGCCAAACCATACCTAGTATATAAACGATGGCAAATGGCCAAATATTTGGATAGCCGTTATATTTTATTAATAATAAGAACATTGCTATGCCAGCAATTATTAGCCAAATCCCATTAATCTTTTGTCTGGGGTATTTGTAAGCTTGTGTTTCCATGTTCTATTCTCCATTCTTAATTTTCTACTTCCTCGAATAATAGATTTCTAAAATAATATATCAAACTGAATTATATTTTTTTGTCATAATTTGTCGATGTGTATAGGTCCAAATTAATTTGCATTGTTTTAAACCTTATAAATACTAAAAGCATTTAAAAAGACGGTACAATTTGGATTTATATACCATATTTTATTTTTTTCTTTGTATAATAAGAGCATGAATATTTCAAAATCATAGAGTGTAAAAAAGGGCAGGAGTTAAAATCAAATATGTTTGAGGATGCTGAAAAATTAATTTTTAGAACTTTAAAAAATGATGATTATCATTTCGTTCTTCGTTGGAGTAAGGACGAGAAATTTTGCGAAGCCAATGGGTGGAGAAAAAATTTAGACGAAGAAGAATTATTTAGTTGGTGGCAGTACAGTGTGAATTTGAATCGTAAGGATTTTATTCGCTTAGGAATTGAATATAAGGACAGATTAATTGGTTATGCAGATCTAGCAGAGATTCAAAACGACAGTGTTGAAATAGGTATTGCTATTGGTGAAAGTCAGTTATGGGGAAAGGGTATAGGAACTACCGTAACTCACATGTTCATAAAGTATGCGTTCGAGAAATTTGGTATTACAACATTTTATGGTGAAACACATGAAACTAATTTTCGTTCAAGAAGAATGATGGAAAAGTTAGGGTTTGAGGAAGTTAGTAGAAACGGCAGTGAAATTTATTTAAACAAGGATACACCTCTTATGCAGTATAAATTGTATCTAGAAACAGACGACACTTTGAGGATTCGCCTTCTGATATAACAAATTTATTAAGGTATGAAATGTTAAAAACGTATACCGTGAATATAAGTTGATTTCCGTTCCTGCTGGACGCCCCCTGGAAAGTGCCTAGCTGAAACGCAAATAAACCCCACGTTATGGTTAAAAGGTTAAAAATAATTTATTGACAATTCAAACAAATATACTATAATAATTATCAAGATTTGCATAACGAAAAATTGTTGATAACAATTTGGAGTATAAGAGTAAAAGTGTTGAAGAGAACTAGTAGTTTTAATGGAACTGACAGAAAGTAGCCGGTTGATGAGAGGCGCAAGGAAAGTTAAAATGAATTCATCTTGGAGCTGCGTACCGAACTTTAGTAGGCTACGACGGGTTTGCATCCGTAATCAATGCAAAGGTATCGCATTTAGCCGTACCTATTGAGAAGAGTTATGTGAGTAGCTCTTAAATTAAGGTGGTAACACGTTCATAACACGTCCTTTAGGTTTATTCCTAAAGGGCGTTTTTTTATCTTCATTCAGCAGAAGCGGGTTGTAAGATGAACGTGATGAGATTCCTTTTATAGAGGAACTCAGTCTAAGAACGTCACGTACTGTGGCAATTTATCTGTAGCGAAAGCAAAGCGTCAGCGGCAATTACGCCAGGGCGAAATTGATTTTTACTCTTATAGAACTTGCAATATTAATTCAATATTAAAGGAGTTGTATTGTATGTTTTTAAAACTAGAAGAACAATTAAAGATGATTCAAAAGGGTGTAGGTAAGAGCGTTAATGAAGAAGAGGCTTTGCTTAATAGCATCCCCACAATGTTAATTGAAATAGGGAAAGAGTCTGTACTAGATATTATTCCATCATTAATTGCTGAAGAATATATTAAAAGTAAAAGTGAGTTTATGCGATTAATGAAACAAAATGGCGTTTCTTTAAATGGGGAAAAGCTTGTGGAAGATGATACTGACATAATATTAATGAATGATGAGATTTTACAAATTGGGGAGCAACAATTTATACGATTCATAAAATAAGGGAACTAAGTTGAATTATTCGCCAATCGATAACTAAACAACTATATCATGATCCTTAAACGAGTTTTAAAAAAATCACCTTCGATATTACGAAGGTGATTCTCATTGTTATTATTTCCCTAGAACAAATTCAGCAATTTCATCTAAAATCATTTCTTTACCTAGAGGGAAGTAGCCTTTATTGACCGCATCATTTTTAATAATAAATACGTGGTTGTTCTTAACAGCATTCATGTTTTTCCAAATTGTTTCTTCTTGGAACTCTTTTAAGCGTTGAGAACCGTCACCTGTTGTAAATACGAATAGGTAATCTGGATTGTAGTCAATTAAAGCTTCTTTTTGTACTTGTACTAGTGGTTCATCCATTGGTGTACCTGGAACTGCTGGTAATTTTAAATCTTTAAAGAGTACGCTACCGTAACCATAGTCACCATATATACGGAATGCATTTGGATATGCAGCCATTTTCATGAACTTCGCATCACCAGTTTTAGCAACGATTTTATCGTGTAACTTGCTTGCCTTTTCGTCATATTGTTTGAACCATTCTTTTGTTTCTTTTTCTTTATCGAAGATTTTACCTAGTTCCTCAAACTTTGGACGCCATTGATCTAATGGAGTTTTTAACATAACAGTCGGTGCAATTTTAGATAGTTGATCATAAATTTTTTCTTGACGATCATTTATAAGAATTAAATCTGGTTTTGCAGCAGCCACCGCTTCGATGTTAATTTTGTCACCCCAAGCAGAGCCGACCGGTTTTACATCTTTTAATTGATCTGCAATATGTGGATCAATTTCTTCTTGAGACGTATTTGCAGTAATGATTGGTTTCATGCCAAAGATTAATAACTCTTCTGTTGAACCACTAAGGTCAGCAATTTTCTTTGGATTAGCAGGGATTTTAATTTCCCCCTTGGCATGTTCTACTGTACGTTCTTCTGCTTTAGCGTCTGTTTGTTTTTCTTCTTTTTTATCAGAAGAGCAAGCTGCAAATAGTATAGATGTAATAACTAATACCATTGTTAGTAATGTTAGTTTAAATTTCTTCATATTTTTGTTCCTCCCGGATAAATTGTTTGCGACCCACTGCATTCTAATGGGTGTTCAACATCTCAAGCTAAAATGAGAAGCTCAACGCCCATTAGAATGCTCTCTCTATCTATTTAAGAGAGGAAGAGTGCTCCTTCTTTTATGCTTTTATCTGTTCTAGATTATTAATTATTGTCAAATCGTAAGTTAAACAAATTGGCTTACTGTTTACAGGGCATGAAACGATTAGTGCTTCAATTTCGAATACACTTCGAAGTGTCTCACTTGTCATTACTTCATCTGGAGTTCCTTGGTGAATCAGTTTACCATCCTTTAAAGCAATCATATGATCAGAAAAACGAGAAGCATGATTTAAATCATGAATGACCATAACGATCGTACGGCCTTCTTCTTCATTTAATTTTTTCAATAACTTTAAAATTTCTAGTTGGTGAGCCATATCTAAGTATGTTGTTGGTTCATCTAATACAAGTAGGTCCGTTCCTTGAGCAAGTGCCATTGCAATCCATACTCGTTGACGTTGGCCACCTGATAAAGCTTCTGCTGAACGGTTGGAAAACTCTGTCATCCCTGTCACTTCAAGTGCCCAATGGATGTAGCGATAATCTTCTTCCTTCAGTGTTCCAAATCCATTTTGGTGTGGAAAGCGGCCATATGAAACAAGTTCAAACACAGTAAGACCCATTGGAACTTCTGCAGTCTGGGGTAAAATCGCCATTTTCTTTGCAATTTCTTTTGTTGACTGTTTTTCAATTGCCTTTCCATCAAGATAAACAGTCCCTTGTTTTGCCTTTAAAATACGAGAAGTTGTTTTTAACAATGTAGATTTCCCACATCCATTTGGTCCAATAATCGTTGTTATCTTTCCTTCGGGAATCGCCACTGATAATCCATCTATTATTAATCCTTCATTATAGCCAACGGATACCGAATCAACTGCTAAAGTTACCATCAAAAAAGACTCCTTTTACTTTGTCCTCATAAGTAAATAAATAAAATAGGGTGCACCAATAATAGAAATAACAAGACCGACTGGTATTTCTGAAGTTGTTAGTACACTTCTTGAAATTAAATCTGCAAATAGTAATAAAAAAGTGCCAATCAATGCTGCTGTAGGTAACATAATTTGATGTTTTCCTCCAACAAGACGTCTTGCCAGGTGGGGTGCCATTAATCCGATAAATCCAATGCCACCGGCAACAGCTACCGATGCACCAGCCAAACAAACGGCGATAAATAATAATTTACGTCTTTCCTTCTCTACATTTACACCAAGGCCAACCGCTGCTACATCTCCTAAATTCATTACATTCAGTACATGTGCCTTGCAAAATGCAATGGGTAGAAATATGAGCATCCAAGGTAGTACGCTTAATACAAACTTCCAATCGGTTCCCCATAAACTCCCTGCTAACCAAATAGTTGCAAAGCGAAAATCATTTGAAGTCATTTTCATCGAGAAGATTAAACTAACAGCACTAAATCCTGCTGCAACTGCAATACCGACAAGAATTAAACGAGTGGATGAAACGCCGTTCTTCCAAGCTAGCGTATAAATAATAACCGCTGCTAATAAAGCACCAACTAGCGCAAATAATGGAAGAATGAAAACTGATATTAGCGTACCGGTCCCAACTTTCCCGAAGAAAAAATAGACGAAAACAACAACTGTTAATCCAGCACCAGCATTTATACCAATAATTCCAGGGTCAGCAAGTGGATTTCTAGATAAGCCTTGCATGATAGCTCCTGATATCGCTAGCGCTGAACCAACTAAAATCGCGATAACCATTCGAGGCATACGAAATTCGAATAAAATGACAGATTGATCTTCGGCTCCTAACCCAATTAACGATTTCAATACATCTATTGGTGGTATTTTAAACGTCCCTGTATTTAAGCTAATTAAGAATACCGACACAATTAGGCAAGCTAAAATGGCTAAAACTGAAATATTCTTTTTTGTTAAGATTCTTTGCTTCATATTTTCCCTCTCCCTTCATTACGAGCTAAGTAAAGGAAGAATGGAACACCTATTAAAGCTGTAATTGCACCAATTGGCGTTTCAAATGGAGGATTGATAACACGAGATAACATATCTGCACATTCTATTAACAAACCACCTAATACTGCTGAACATGGAATGACCCATCTATAATCGGACCCGACGAGAAAACGCGTCATATGTGGGATAACAAGTCCAACGAATCCGACAGAACCTGCCATAGATACGGCTGACCCCGTTAAAACGAGCACAAGTACAGTTCCAATAAATTTAATTAAGGTTGTATTTTGTCCAAGCCCAATCGCAATTTCTTCGCCGAAACTTAAGATGGTAATGTATCTTGACATTAAAATCGCTATAACAAGACAAACAAGTCCTATCGGTAGCAACATATCAATACTTACCCATTTCACACCTGAAACGCCTCCTGCATTCCACATGCTCACTTCTTGAGCAAGATTGAAATAAAGTGCAATACTAGAAGATATGGCCCCAAGCAGTGCACTGATCGCTGCACCAGCTAACGCTAACTTCACAGGTGTGAGCCCTCCAGGTGAGGATGCACCCACACCATATACAATACTTGCACCAAATGCGGCACCAATGAATGAAGCAAGAACAAACATTATGTATGGGGAATTAGGGAAAAATGCATACGTAATTGCAATTCCAAATACCGCACCATCTGTAATACCCATTAAAGAAGGCGAGGCAAGGGGGTTTCGTGTCATACCTTGCATAATTGCTCCGGATACCGCTAGAAACGCACCAGCGACTACTCCTCCAATTGCTCTTGGAATACGAAGCTCCCAAATGACATTATGATGTGTAAGTGAATCATCGAATTGAAAAACAGCTTGCCAAACAGTCTTTAAGCTAATATCTGCCGCCCCAAATGAAATGGACATGCCCATACTTAAAGCTAATAAAATCGTACCTACTATTAAAATAATAGAAGCAATAAGCGGTCTGCTCTTAATCTTTTTCATATTCGTTTCTTGTTGTTCTATGCTCCTCGCGCTTGCTTCCATCCGTTACCATCCTAACTAACAACATATATTCGTTAAAGTGAGATTCATTCTCAATTACAGGCAAAAAAATAAAGGTTTACCTCAATTGATAATGATTCTCATAATCACTTGTCCTATTCTACATAGCACCCTAAAAGATTGTCAAACATTATTTTTAAAATATATTAATTTTGTTTATTTTTACATATTTGAATATGCTTATAAGGCTTCCATTAAGCGGATTTCAGGAGGGGAGTGTGGATAGTTAAATTATTTAAATAATAATAAATTCGAATAGAGACTATCAAAATAAAAACCAAAAGTGTTCTTGTAAAATGTGGCCGTTGAAGCATCGTTTTTTGTTTTCTTACTATAATAATTATGCATGGCTGTCCTCAAAAGGTTCTATACTTTTACAGCTTTATAATTAATCTTATAGAAGGAAATCATACAATAATCCAAGTGCTTTATAGGTTATCGCAACAAAGGTAATCTAATTTTTAAGTATTGCATAAACCCTTTGATATAAAGATATTGATGAATAATTTATAAAAATGCAATGAATTGTTATGTCAAATAATAGGGTATAGTATATTTAGAGTTTAACTTCAAAATTGAATTATTTGTTAATTTCTCTCTCATTTTACCATTAACGTGCAAAATAATGGTATGCTATATCACGATAATAGTTTATGGAGGCGGTATTATGTATTACAGTAATGGTAATTATGAGGCTTTTGCACGTCCTAAAAAACCAGTGGGTGTTGATGAGAAATCAGCGTATCTTGTTGGTTCGGGGCTAGCTTCACTTTCAGCCGCATGTTTTTTAATTCGTGATGGTCAAATGAAGGGAGAGAATATTCATATTCTCGAAGAACTAGATATCTCAGGTGGTAGCCTTGATGGTATTTTAAATCCGACAAGAGGCTTTATTATTCGCGGTGGTCGAGAAATGGAAGATCATTTTGAATGCCTATGGGATCTATTCCGTTCAATCCCATCATTAGAAGTAGAAAACGCTTCTGTTTTAGATGAATTTTATTGGTTAAATAAAGAGGATCCTAACTATTCAAAATGTAGATTGATTGAAAATAGAGGACAAAGACTTGAGGATGATGGCAAGTTTACATTATCTGATAAAGCATCTGAGGAAATGATTAAATTATTCTTTATTCCTGAAGAGAAATTAGAGGATGTAAAAATTACAGATGTTTTCTCTGAAGAGTTCTTTGAATCGAATTTCTGGCTATATTGGTCTACGATGTTTGCTTTTGAAAAATGGCATTCTGCAATGGAAATGCGTCGTTATATTATGCGTTTCATTCATCATGTTGGGGGTCTACCTGATTTATCTGCTTTGAAATTTACAAAATATAATCAGTACGAATCTTTAGTACTTCCTATGATTAAATATTTGGAAAGTCATAATGTTGATTTCCAATTTAATACTGTTGTAGAGAATGTTTTAGTTGATAAAGTTGGCGATAAAAAAGTAGCCCATACTTTAGTGTTAAAACAAAATGGTGTGAAAAAGAATATTGAGCTAACAGAAAATGAATTAGTATTTGTAACAAATGGTAGTATCACGGAGAGTACAACTTATGGTGACAATAATACGCCAGCCCCTATAAGTACTGATTTAGGCGGAAGCTGGTCACTTTGGAAAAACATCGCTTCCCAAGATTCTGATTTTGGTAAACCAGAAAAATTCTGCGATAACCTTCCAGAAGAAAGTTGGTTTGTTTCAGCAACGCTTACTACATTGGATGATCGAGTTGCTCCGTATATTGAAAAAATCAGTAAAAGAGATCCGTATGCAGGCAAGGTAGTTACGGGTGGTATTGTAACTGCTACAGATTCTAATTGGATGCTAAGCTATACGTTGAACCGACAACCGCATTTTAAAAATCAACCAAAAGACCAATTAGTAGTTTGGATTTATGGTTTACTATCAAATAAACCAGGTGATTTTATTAAAAAGAGTATCACGGAATGTTCTGGAATTGAGATCGCGCAAGAGTGGTTGTACCATATGGGTGTACCTGTAGATGAAATACCGGATATTGCGCAAAATTCTTGTAATACTATTCCATGTTACATGCCTTATATAACATCTTACTTCATGCCTAGAGCAATGGGAGATCGTCCTTTAGTTGTCCCTAATGGATCTACTAACTTAGCCTTCATTGGGAACTTTAGTGAAACAGAAAGAGATACTGTATTCACAACTGAATATTCAGTAAGAACAGCGATGGAAGCTGTTTATCAATTATTAGATATTGATCGAGGCGTTCCAGAAGTATTTGCATCTACTTTTGACATTCGTACTTTATTATCTTCAACTGCTCGTTTACTTGATGGTAAAAAATTAACAGATGTAGATGCTCCATTTATCTTAAAACAAATAGGTAAATTTGGTATTCATAAAACGAAAGATACAATCATCTATGATTTACTGAAAGAAAGTAAATTGATATAGAGATATATGCTAAAAAAGCTGATTCATAATTGAATCAGCTTTTTTACATTAAATAGTGAATTTTTTCATTTCGTCTCTTAAAGCATCAGCAATAGCATTTAGGTCTTTAGCTTTTTCAGAGACAGTCTCGATACTTTTAAGCTGTTCATTTGCGGAAGCGGAAACTTGTTCTGTTCCAGCAGAGGTTTCTACTGCAGAAGCAGATATGTTTTGTACGGCACTAATGATTTGCTCCTTGCGTTCATCCATCTCATGAGATAAATGTTTCACCTCTTGTGCCACTTCACTCGTTTGGTCTAGAGCTACCTTTATTGTATTAAAGATTTCGCTAGTATCCTTTGTAGCTTTTGCATTTTGTTCGACAATGCTAAGGCTCGTACTGATTTCCTGCACAGCACTTTTAGAAATATCCTGAATGGCAGAGATTTTATTCTTAATATCCTCAGTAGCATTAGATGTCTGTTCCGATAATTTTCGGATTTCATCCGCGACAACTGCGAAACCTTTACCGGCTTCACCGACGCGAGCTGACTCAATGGAAGCGTTTAGAGCCAATAAATTAGTTTGAGTTGCGATGTCTGTAATTGTATTAACAATACTTGATATATCAGATGAAGTTTTATCTACTTCTTGAACGATGTTGCTTACCTGTTGAGAAGATTCTCGATTCTTCTCTGACCAAATAGAGAGTTGATTGATGGTTTCTACACCTTGATTACTTAAATGATCAATATCCTCTGTCATAGAAGCAATCTTCTCTGTGTGCTCAATAACACGATCAATGTTTCCAGATAGTTGATTTAATTGTTCAGCACTTTTTTCTGTATCATGAGCTTGCTCTTCTGTAGCATTTGCTACTTCATTAATGGCTGAGCTAATTTCATCAGTCGTACGTACCGTATCTTCTGCTATTTGAATAAGAATCTTTGAGGAATCTGATAGCTCGGAGCTAGTTTTATGTATATTGACGGTAACATTCTTTAATGCCGATTGCATGCCAGAGATGCCTTTTGCCATAAGACCAATTTCATCTTGATGATGTAATAGCTTCTCTAATTCTGGATTTTCGGTAAAGTCTAAGCTAGTAGTTTGATGAATGATATTTTCAAGATTCTTAATGGCAGTAACAATGCGACCAATAATCCACCACATTAAAGCGCCTATAACGATAAAACTCACTATGCCTGTAATAATCTGATAGCCTAGTACAGAGTTTGTAATAGATTGAATACCGCTTTCAGGCACCCCAATATCAATTACTCCATAAAGCTTGCCATCTTTATATATAGGTTCCATGATGTCATATGTCCAAATACCTTGAACTTCAGCATACCATCTCGTAAATTGCTTTTTTCCGTGCTTGGCTCCATCGATTGTGTATGCATCCTCATATGTTTTTCCTAATTTCCCTTTATCACTATGCGCCACTGCTTTTGCATTGGTATCAATGACAATAGCATAAGTTACATTCTCTTGTTTTTCTTTTGACTCTACAAAATCTTGTAAAGATGAGATGGGATCATTCTCAGAATTTAATATAGTTTCAGCTTGCTTGGCGATTTCATAGACCTGTTCATTGGCTTTTTCAATTAAAACTTCTTTACTATTTTTGCCCACAATCCAAACACCTAATACGGAATTAATGACAGATGACAATAACAGCAAACTTAATGTAAAAAACAATAATCGTCGCTTAATGCTTTTGTTTTTCAAATAGTTTCCTCCTCTGAGTTTTATTGGAACTTTATGCCTATAAAAACTCAAATTTTAAGTATAGTATTATGCAATGAAACAGGAATGTCAATAATGAATTGAGAGTCTTATTACTTAAAAAGTGACAGATTAGAGTATAAAAGTCCTTTTGTTTTTCGATAACCTTGTGGATGTTAGAACAGATCGGAAATACCTATTTTCGGAGTGTAAACAGTGTTAGTTGTTTTAAATAGCCTCTCATTTAAAATTTATATTAGTAGGTAGCGACCGACTGTTATTTCGCCGGTTTCTTTTTTAGTGTAATAAAATAAAAATCGATGCAACTAACTATCAATCAAAATGCTCTAACGGTATGTAAAGAGAAAAAGAGGTGATTATATGCGATCCGAGTTTCTTGTAAAAAAAGCAAAGAAGGGAGATGGAGAAGCGTTTATACAATTAATCCGTCAATATGAAATAACGCTTTACCGGACAGCAAAACGACTAGGCTTGAAAGATGAGGACATTGCAGATCTTTTACAGGATACAATACTGACAGCGTTTGAAAAAATAGATTCTCTAAAAGAAGCAAAATATTTTAATACATGGATTTGTCGAATACTTTTAAATAACTGTTATCGCTTTATGAAGCAGGATCAACGTACTGTACCACTGGATGTGACGACATTGCATGAACTGCGACACCAAGATCAAATTTCACTTGAGCTTGATGAGGCATTAGAAAGTCTAGATGAGAGCTATCGCATTGCTTTAACGCTTTATTATGTGAATGGCCTCACGACAAAGGAAATAAGCGAATTTCTTCATGAATCAGAGGGGACGATTAAGTCGAGGATTTCCAGGGCGAAGCAATATTTGAAAAATAATTATTATGTTGAGGAGGTACATTTACTATGAAAAAATCATTAGACAACCGTTTACATGAGGAAATGAATAGAGAACAAGAACTACCGGAAATTGTGCAAAAAGTTTTTGATCGTTCATATGAAGAGATTCGTTCCAAGACAACGAAGAAAATAAAAAAGCGTTGGTTGAAGCCTATTTCAGCTGCGGCTGCATGTGCAGTGCTTGCTTCGGGTGTGATTTTGTCTAATGATACAGCGATGGCTAAACTAAAAGCATTTCTAGGTTTCCAGGAGGATGCTGGGATTGAACTTGCTAGTCAAAATGGGGAAGTACAATATGTTGGTGTATCGCAAAGTTCACAAGATGTTACGGTCACACTTGAAAATACATTTGCTGATGCCTATCGTGTAGGGCTACAAATGGAGATTTTGCCAAAGGATATAGATATAAACAATATTCAAGATGCACGAATTGAATTTCGTATTTATGATTCAACAGGTAAGGAAATTGATGCCCTTGTGTCAGATACGAAACCCCTTAAATCACCCGGCATTATGGGAGGGGCAGAAATGAAAATGCTAAAAGAGAGCAATCAGTCAATAATTTTAGAACTTCTATTACAATCTAATAAATTGGCATGGCCTTCCTTAAATAACGCACAATTAGTAATTGAAACCGTTCATTTCTATACAGAAAAAGAAGGGATTGTCACTATTAATGGAGAATGGCCATTTACATTGACACCAACGAAGGTTGTAACACAATCATTTGAAGCAGAAAAGGCTGTTGAGGGTATTCAACTTCAATCAGCAACCCTTACGAATGGCTCTATGCATGTATCTTTAATGGTCGACGCAGATCTTCACGAGGATGAAAATCAATTTTTTGAATGGGCATTAACAAACGAAAAGGGAGAGGCCTTTTATGCACGAGGAGCCAATATAGAATTGAAAGATGGGAAAACTTTTGTTAATTTAGTTTACCCTTATAGTATTTGGAATAAAGAAAAACAAATAAGCTTAAATATAAAGGGGTATGAAGAATTAATATTAATAAGTAAAGAATAATAAAGCGGACAGGAATCTATAAAACCTCTTTTTATTTTTGGATTATATGGTATAGTGTGGATTAAAATTACAGAAATACAAGGGGGGATTGTTTGATGAGAAGGTATACTTTTTTTGCATAGCAAAGGCTATTGCAATATAGGATAAATTAAATAGCCTTTGCTCTTCCTAAAAAAATATTAAATTTAGGAGTGCAATTATGAGCTATAAAAAAGCAAAGCATATTCTACCAGCTGAGTTGCTAGAGTTAATACAAGAATATGTTGATGGTGAATATATTTATATACCGCGGAGAGCAGAACATAAAAAAGACTGGGGATCCAATACTGCTACAAGAAAAGAATTGGGTGTAAGAGACTGTAATATTTATAACGATTATCTAACGGGAGCGGACACGGCTACTTTAGGTGAAAAATATTATTTGTCTTCGAAGAGTATCCAAAGAATTGTATTAAAAGAGAAAAGAAGAAGAATAGAATAGTATAAGCCAGTGTGGTTTTTGACCGCATTGGCTTATTTCCTTTTATGAAATATGTATGAGGTTTTTTCAGGCAATCTAGGCTGGGTATAATTTAATCAGCTTCTTGTGAATTTTCATCTTTAGTTTATTTTGATATTCATTCAAAAAAGGAGAGAAAAAAATGAATTTTACCAAAGTATTAGGGACCTCTTTTCCATCAGTACAAACTGAGCGCATTAAATTAAGAAAGTTGAAGTTGGAGGATGCTCCTACGTTATTCAATTATTATTCAAATGAAAATGTATATCGTTATCTTGATTGGAATGGACCAGAAACTCTAGAAAGAAGTTATGAAGTAATTAATTTTTGGAACAAAGGCTATGATGAAGGTTGGATTATTCGTTTTGCTATTGCTAACAAAGAAACCGATGAAATTATTGGTACTATTTTTTTAAGTGAATTTGAAGGCAAACGAGCTGAAATTGGTTATGAATTATCTGAAGAATATTGGCATCGAGGTATTATGTCGGAAGCTGTTAAAGCAGTATTATCAATAGGATTTGATCAGTTAGGTTTAGTAAGAATACAGGCAATTGTTACAGAGGAAAATATAGCTTCAAAGAAACTATTGTCGAAATTCAACTTTAAGGAAGAAGGTTGCTTAAGACAATTTGAATGCCATAGTGTTACTGGAGAATGTAAAGATATGTTGATCTATAGTTTGTTGCATACTGAGTTTTCGAAAAAGAATATATAAGTTTTATGGTAATTTCAGATGGATTTCCAATAAAAAATGCGACAAAAACCTATTTAATGAGTTTTGTCGCATTTTTATATTGTGGTCTATTTTTCTCTATTTTCGAAAATTCCTGTTAATAGAAATTCCAGTATGTGATAATAACCGTAAATTAAGGTAATGGGAGGGGAATAAAATGGAGAAAAATATTTTAAGTTTAAAACTAAAAAGATATCGAGAAGAAAAGGGAATCACCCAACAAGAACTAGCTGAGATTTTAGAAGTAAGTGATAAGTCTATATCCAAATGGGAACTTGGAAATGGTTATCCAAGTAAGAGAAATATGCTGAAGATATCGGAAGTTCTAGATATCAGTGTGGAAACATTGCTATTAGAGGAAAAGAACGATGATAAAGAAAAAATAAAGTTAAGTATTAATTATAGCTTAATTAGTTATATCATTATTTTTGCTGTAACTTTAATGATCAAAGGTTTGACAGGTGCAGAACAGTATCAAAACATTTTATCTAAAGATATTATTGAGATTTTAAAACTACTTGCAAGTGCATTTGTACAAAATATAGGAATTGCTTTACCACCCGCAATTATCATTGGTTTTGTTTTTTATTTTTATATTTTTCCTAAACAATCAAGAGAGTAGATTTAGATCTACTTTCTTTTTTTAAAAAAAGGCAATATAACTAATATAGAGTTATGACGCATGAGAAGGTGAGAAAATGCTGGGGAAATTTTTGAGGAGTAAAAAGAAAAATAAGGAATGGCGTGGAGGAAATTCAAACGGACGGCCTAAAGTAGCTATAAGTGAATTACAATTGCTGCATTTAAAGGATGCTGGCAAAAGTAATCGAGAAATTGCACGAATACTTCGCGTTTCGGAAGCTACTATTCGAAGACGATTGAAAGATTTAGAGGGGTGATTTTTTCTCTTTATTCGAGTCGTTATACATATTTCTTCATCTCGGGATTCCAATAAATTATAAACAAACTCTTCGGTAGGATATCATAAAGAGTTTGTTTTCCTAAATGCGGACTACAATACATATTTTTCAGAACGAGGGGTTGAGTTGCTTGGAAATATCAATTAATAGCTTACAAGAATGTGACGCAGAAGAATTGTATCAGTTCGAAAAGAACAATAGACAATTCTTTGAACAAATGGTACCTAGTCGTGGAGAAGATTATTATAATTTTGAAACGTTCAAAATAAGACATAAAGAGCTTTTAGCAGAACAACAAGAAAATAAATCAAAATTCTACTTAATAAGAGATAACTCAGGCAATATCATCGGAAGAATTAATTTAGTAGATATAGATACAACGAATGATATAGCAGAAGTCGGTTATAGAGTGGGACAAGAATATGGAGGAAAAGGAATAGGGGCTAGAGCCTTAAAGCTACTATTAGAAACAGAAATCAGTGTCAAAAAGATTAAAGCAAAAACAACAACAAATAATATTGCATCTCAAAGGATTCTTGAAAAGAATGGCTTTAAACTAGTGTGTATAGATGATGGTACGTTCGAAATGCATGGGCAAAAGTTGCAGTTTATCGATTACCTTTTGGAACTTTAAAAGCCATGGTGCCTTCTGTTAGTTTTGATGGATAGTAAAAATCCTAAGAGGGGTGGTTGAAAGACAGTGTTTAAACGAATCATGATGCTTTTTTCAATTATTACAGCGATACTTTTCTTGATCATTACGACAAGTTATATTATTCATCAAATACAATTATCAAAAGAAGATAAATTATTTACGCCAACAGGAAAAATGGTAGAAGTTAATGGACATCAAATGCATGTGTACGTAGAAGGAAATGGAGAAGAAACGCTTGTATATATGTCTGGGGGAGGCACAAGCTCACCTGTTTTAGATTTTAAATCATTATATTCATTGTTAAGCGATAAATATAAAATCGTTGTCGTTGAAAAGACAGGTTATGGCTTTAGTGACATTACAGATTCTGAGCGTGATATTGATACTATTTTACAAGAAACAAGAGAAGCTCTATTAAAATCAGGTGTTGAAGGACCATATACTTTATTTCCTCATTCTATGTCTGGTATTGAGGCATTGTATTGGGCTCAAGTCTACCCGAATGAAGTTAAAGCAATTATAGGATTGGATATGGCTGTTCCTGCTGCATATAAAGATTATGATATAAATATGCCTCTAGTTCATTTAAGTGCCTTTGCTGCTAATATTGGTTTTACTAGATGGATTCCGGGCCTTTCTGAAAGTGATGCCATCAAATATGGGACTTTGACAGATGAGGAAAAAGAATTGTATAAAGTGATTTTTTATCGTAGAACAGTAACTAAAAATATGGTGAATGAAATTAAGCATATTAAGGAAAATGCTGAAAAGGTAGGAGCGACTGATATCCCAAATGTGCCTATACTTTTGTTCTCTTCAAACGGTCAAGGGACAGGGTGGAATGAAGATGAGTGGAATGAATTTCAAAAGGAGTTCATCAGTAAACATAAAGATGGCACATTAATAAAATTAGATTGCTCACACTATATTCATGATATTGAATTTAAGCGAATAGCGGACGAATCAGAAAAATATATAGAGAGTTTAAATCATTAGGTTCATCATCAAAAGTTGTGTATGCTATTTAAAACGTATGCCCATATATAAGTTGATTGGAGTGGAGACTGGGCGACTCCTTGGGGATTAGCGTCACAGATGAGACCCTGGAGCGAGCAACGCGAGTGAAGTGGCTCATCGGACGCCCCCAGGAAGCTTTGCTCTGTGCGAAAGCGAAGCGGCAGCAACAATGTTTTATCTGCGCGAAAGCGAAGCGTCAGCGGCAAAGCGCCCAGTCGGAAAGGAAATCAACACCACACATCATGGTGAAAGGCCATAAAAATTACTAATTGTTATAGAAAAAATCAAAGTGGGGGTTTTAATCATGAAATATTTATTACAAGTTGATTTTCCAATGGACGGGCCATTCGGTGAAGAAATGTCCGAGGATTTGCAGATTTAGCGAAAAGTATTAACGAAGAGTCGGGTATGATTTGGAAGATTTGGACTGAGAATGCTGCGACTAAAGAATCCGGTGGGATATATTTATTTAAAACCAAAACAGATGCTGAGAAATATTTAAATATGCATTCAGAACGATTAACAAGTTTCGGCATTATCGATATTCGTGGGAAAATCTTCGAGGTGAATGAAGTATTATCAACGATTAATAATGCTCCAATTAAATAGTTAGCTAAAGCTAATTAGGGGTCATAAATGGCAATATTATCAGCTAAATAATTAAAAACAGAAAACATGAGATTGTGAATTAACAATCTCATGTTTTCGTTTTTTATTTTTAATAATAATTTATTACTTGCAAAATATGTCTGACGTGTATATATTGTATATAAAGTATATATAC
>NZ_JBLLLQ010000041.1:0-34125 GCF_047737915.1 Lysinibacillus sp. NPDC056185 | reverse complement strand
TCACGCTTTCCTTGTGAAGGATCAATTAGCTTACTGTAAGGGAGTCATTTCAGTCATTGAAAAGGAACCACAAATTGCACAAATACCGGCTGTCAAAGAAAAGCTGAATGTCTTAAAAGAAGTCGTAGAAGATTTTCAAGAACATCTAAATAACTCTTCTGATGCGGATGCGCGAAAAGGGCATAAGATGGTGGAATCTTCTTTCTTTGGGTAAAAGACACATATCGCGATGAGTGATGAACGTATTATTACAGCGGCTGTCATTACAACAGGTGAAAAAAGCGATGGGAAATATCTTCAAGAATTAATTGAAAAAGCACACAAGCAGGTATGAAAATTAATACAGTTATTGGAGACGCAGCTTACTCTGAAATGGCAAATATAGAATATACTAAAGAAGAGAAAATCGCACTTGTGGCAAGGTTGAATCCTATTCTTACACAAGGACCACGAAAAGAAGAAGACAAGTTTGAGTTTAATAAAGATGCTGGAATGTTTGTTTGTAAGGCCGGCCATCTCGCGACAAGAAAAACATGTACGGGTAAAAAAGGAACGAGTAAGAGTCAAAGTCAGACATATTATTTTGATATTGAAAAATGCAAAGCATGTTCAATGAGAGAGGGCTGCTATAAAGAAGGCGCAAAAAGTAAAACGTATTCTGTCACAATTAAGTCGGATACACATGCCGAACAAGAGGCATTTCAAAATACGGAAGCTTTTAAGCAATTAGCCGCAAATCGCTACAAAGTAGAAGCGAAGAATAGTGAATTAAAAAACGGACACGGGTACGGTACGGCATCGACAGCGGGTCTATCTGGCATGGGAATTCAAGGTGCTACAACGATATTCGCTGTCAATTTGAAACGGATATTAAAGCTACTAAACGAAAATGAATAAGGAATAGAGACAGAAATAAGGCACTTCCTGTTCAAAAATGAACAAGAAGTGCCTTATTTTTTCTGAAAAAGGTTCGCTTTTATGAAAACGTAAGTTTTTCAGTGCCCTCTTCCTTAGAGGTGATTTTTTTATTGGATATTTATGTTAAAATAGATTTAAATTTTGTGAAGAAATGTAGTTTAACTAACTGCGCAGGATAGTTCATTAAAAGTTTAGGGATTAAAACAATATAAAGAGAACAAAGGGGGTATTTCTAAATGAATAATAACTTTATTGAAAACATTCAATCGTGTTATTCTGACCTTTCCATTGAAGACTTTTATCTTAATGAAATCGGACAGAATAATGATGTATTTATTGTAAACCAATCTTTGGTTTTTAGATTTCCAAAATATAAAAATGGCATCATTCAATTAAGAAGAGAGACTGATATTTTGAAATATATTAAAGGGATCGTTTCCACTCCTATTCCGAATCCAATTTATGAGTCTTTTGTAGAGGTAGCACCAGGTAAGGTCTTTACCGGCTATAAACTAATAGATGGTGTTCCTTTGTGGAAGGAAAGTTTAACAGATGTTAAGAGTGTTGAATTGGTGAAAGGGTTGGCAAAACAACTTGTTTCTTTTCTTGTAGAACTACATTCTATTTCAGGAGAAAAAGCAAGTCGAGATTTGAAACTAAAGGTTCGTAATCCTAGTGAAGAGATGTATATCCTGTATGATAAGATTCAAAATACATTATTTCCTTTTATCAGAAAAGACGCTCAAAAGGAAATATCACAATCCTTTGAAACGTTCCTAAAAGGAAAAGCTTTCTCAAATTTAGATATAACACTTATACACGGAGATTTCGGAGCATCCAACATCTTGTGGAATCCAGAAACAAGTATGATTTCAGGGATAATAGATTTTGGTGGTTCGGGTTTAGGCGATCCAGCGTATGACTTTGCTGGAATACTCTCTAGTTATGGTGAAGATTTTTTTGATATGTGTATGAACCTATATCCTAACGGTAATGAAATATCTGAACGAGTTAAATTTTATAAAAGTACATTTGCTTTACAAGAAGCCTTGCACGGGATTGAGAATGACGATAGACAGGCTTTTGAAAGTGGAATAAAAAATTATAGATAGATTACTTGTTCAACTAAGGGTGCGTTGATTACGGAGGGATTAACGCTTTTTCGTTGAACTTTTTGTACTAACGTTACAATTTAGTGGAGTAAGAACTTTCTAATGAGTTAAAAATTGAGAGTTGGGGGTTTCTTATGACACAAGAAATTTTCGATGTACACACTGAATCACAATTAAAAGTATTGAGTGGAATCAGGGGGATTTCTAAGACACTTGACATTGAATTCCGGTTTTATTGGGTGGGTATAGGTCAAATTGTGACTAAAAATCAATTTATCCCTTTCGACTAGACAGACTTTTGCAGCCATCTGGCATCGATATTCAATCGAGGCTAGATGGCTGTTCGATTTTTATTTTGTAAATGGATATAAATTAAATGAAACATAGTTAACTAATGATAAATTTACAATAGTCAGTTTAGATGCTTCTTAAAATTGAATGCCATATTTCGCTTTTGGCTACTGGGGCAGTGTAGCTTAGTAAAAAAGATTGATTGTTTATTAATTAAAGATTGATAAAAAGACTTAATCTAACGGTGGGGGTTAGTTGAGGAAGATAATTATTTTATTATTTAACAATAGATTACGAGGGGAATAAGAAATACAATTTAACATTAGTTTCAGTGAACCATATCATAAATAAGTGAGGTTTTTAAAACAGGCACATTCGCTTCATGCGGATGTGCCTGTTTTTTTACTACTAAAGTATATGTTGCAACTAAGTATGCACTTTAACTGGCAACTGTTACTGAAAATTCATCTCCATCTGCCGAAATATATAAACCGGTAGCAATGATCGATGTAGAATAAATTAACTTTGTATAATTGCTGATTTCTATTCTGATGTCTTTTGTTTTTGGTCTAAATGATGACTAAAGAAAGTTAGCAGACTTGCACAGACTGCAACAATCCCACCGACCCAAGTTACATTCATTAAATTTCCTTGATGGTACACAATTCCGCCTAATGCAGAACCAAAAGCGATACCTACGTTGCTTGCCACTGGCATTAGTGAAGCGGCGAGTCCTGTTGCTTTTGGCTGATAAATTCCGGCGAGGTCAATTAAATATAGCTGAGTAGATGTTGTTAAGAGGATAGCCATTAACGACATTAATCCAATATTTATTAATCCTAAAACAAAATGATTTGTAGTCCAAAATAAACTTATCAGAACAACTGCTTGCACGAGAAAAACAAACCGAAGGCGACCGATTGCATTGTGGCTAGCAATTTTACCAGCGAGGATGTTGCTGAAAATCGAAATAAACCCATAACAAAATAAGATTATACTAATTGAATTATTTGGTGCTCCCATTTCTTTCAAGATTGGTACAAGGTACGTAAAGACTGCATAAGTTGCGCCAAATCCGAGTGCAGGAATGAAAAAAGCCATCAATATACGAGGCTTGGTCAATAAAGAAAACTGATCACGTATCGAACTGCGTACTTGGCTGAGTCTATGAGGTAAGACAAAAAAGGATGCCAAAAACGCCAATCCTCCTAGGAAAGTGGTTAACATGAAAGTGGCATTCCAGCCGTACTCTTCGGCGATCACAATACCAATTGGAACTCCAACGACATTTGCAAGTGTGAAACCACCGAAAACGACTGAAATAGCAAGTCCGCGTTTTTTAATCGGCATAGTTTCACTTGCTACAATCATGGCTAGAGAGATTAAAACTCCTGTTACAATCGCTGTCAAAATCCGAAGTGCAAGGAGCATGATATAGCTCGTCGAAATTATGCACAAAGCATTTAGGACGCTGAAAGATCCTATTAAAAACAACATCCATTTTCGCTTTGGAAAATGACTTGTTGCTGCCATCACTAGTGGTGTAGCGATGGCAAACGTAATTGCAAATGCAGAAACGAGGGTGCCTGCTTTTACATTAGTCATATGAAGACTTGAAGAAATATCTGTTAAGATTCCGACAATTACAAATTCACTTGTCCCGAGAACAAATGTTAATAAAGAAAGTGTTAAGATAAGCAACCAATGTTGCTTGGATAATTTTGTGGAGTGCATAAATACCTCTTTCTTAGATGAATGTAAATGTGTGACATAGTAAATACACAACCTTAACATCTTACCAAGAATATGTTTGCTTGAAAAACCCTATCTTAGTCAAGTAGAGGATAATGGATTTTCAGAATCGACAAGGATGCAGAGTTAGCAAAAGGCCATTTAAAAAAGTGCACTTCTGTTGGAATGCTTAGGTAATAAAAAATATGTATGTAAAAAGAAATAAAACGGTTTAAAATTGATTAATTTTTTCTGTTTTAAGAAATATCTTAATTCATAATCAAATTTATACGAAATAAAAAATCGCACTTAGGAAAGTCACGGTGAACCGTATCATAAGTAAGCGAAGTTTAAATCCAATCATCAAATAATAATGATTGGATTTTTATTATAAAGACAGAATAGGACCGAATATTTTACCTAGAAGGCATATTTTTTATAATTCTATTTTCTAGTCGCCACGTTGCTCTAGATTTTTAGCTGTTTTACTTTGGGCAACATCCTTTTGATTTTTAAAGGTACCCATGAGAAAATCATAGGCTGGGTTCGTAACACCATACCAGTAATTTTCGTTTTTGAAATGATGCCATAAATGAACCTTTTTCATCCAACGCCCCCATGGAGATATTGGTCGAAGGGGGAGATGGGCAATATAATGCGTCCACTCATAAAATAATAAAAAGAGCATGATACCTGCAATAAATGCGTTTGTAATTACAAAGCTAGATGAAAGAAAATAGAAAATGACTGCTACAATAACAATGTTTGGCACACTATACCATAAGGGTAAAAATAATAAATGTAACTCATTCGGATTTGAATGGTGGTCATAATGTAAGCGTTTAAGCATTTTTAACAAAAATGCATTCTTAGGTGGTTTCAGGTGAAAAAGAAATCTGTGTGTAACATACTCTGCTATGGAATACATAATCATTCCAAGAATAAAAGCACCCAAAATGCCGATAGAGGTTAAATGAAGAATCATAAATCCAAAGCTAATGAGGAATAGACAGGTCATGATTAATATATCAGGATATGAAAAATATTCTTTTAAATATTTCAATCTCATTTATCACGCCTCCAGTATTCTTTATTTTTTTCTATCTTTCCAGAGTGCCAAGCTTTTCGCCATTGTTTTCGTAGACAATCTTTCCGCTTCCATTGCATCTCCCTTTAATGCAGCTTTTAATAAATCGTGGTAATAGTCGAGGGATAGCTTACGATATTCTTTTACAGAAAAATATCTTTTCGCCATATCTATATAAATGGAATCGAAGCTATTTAAAATGAGTAGAAAGATTGGATTGACAACAAGACCAGCACACTTTTTTTGCAAATCCCAATCAAATGCTGCATAGCTCTCTGCACTATCTTCAAGCTGCTCTAGATTGGCAAGGAGAGCAACCACTTTAGGTTGATTAAACGTAACAGCATCACGAATATAAGTCGGAGTCAAAGTACTTCTTAATTCTAATAAGTGCATAATAAATTCATCTGTTATGATAGGATGATTCTCAATAATATTCACAAGTGTCGTTAGATTTCCATTGCGCCAATAATCATTAACAATCGCAGGCATTCCTTTTCTTCCTGTTATCCATCCACCCCTTCCTAGACGTTGAAGTGCCTCCCGAACAGTTGGACGACCAACACCAAATTCTTTTGCAAGCTCTCTTTCCGGCGGTAAAGTACTTCCTACAGAATAAACACCAGCCAATATCGATCTAATTAATTCATTTTCAATTTTATCTGAGGAGCTTTCCTTTTCTTTCAAATCATCGTCCCCTTTGTTTTATGGTAATACAGATTAAAGACGGTGGTAATACCAGATTTATGTAACTAATCAGAATCTTATGTCAATGAAGAAGGGCGAATTTTTTCAATAATTATCAAACGAGCACGTAAAATCCTTAGTAGGATGCAATATAAATTTAATATATTTGAACCAAACAAGTACAACATATAAAATGGAACTAATTAATATAAGGCGTTTTCTAAAAGACTGTTGCTTTTAGAATAAATTTTTAATGATTAAACTTTCTGGTAAAATAAGCGTAAGAAATTGTAGGGGGTTTAAATGAACAATTGATTATCATGGGGGAGAAACAGTGAAAAAATCATTTTGCTTGAAAGAAAAATTTCTCTTATTTCTTTGCCTCTCACTTGTAGTTTTATCGGGATGTGTAACTAATGGTAATCCTACACCAAAGGATTTTCTTAAGGATGGTAAAGCAGACATCTTCGTTCTGAATGATATTGTATATTCTAATGTTGAAAACATAGATTGGGTAAAAGAATTAAATTACACAATAGGTGAAGAAATTGGTGAAATAACAAAACAAACCAATAAAGCAAAGGATTTTGAAAACGGAACATCTAACAAACTACCCGTTGGAACCATAATTTATGAGACTAATACACCAATCGATATTGCTATTGTAGATGGCAAGGAAATACCTTATCTGAAGATGCTCGAAGGATAGTAGATAAGTATCATCTAACCTCTTTAATGGCATACATAAAAATATCTCATGTCCGTAAACTAACAAAAAGTAGGTACAAGAAAAAATTTTGTACCTGCTTTTTTATGTTGTCGCAATTTTCGTAACTTCTGCACCCGCATGTATGGGTGGTTTACGATCTTTCCATGGAGCAGATTCTTCTAATTGTTTCCCAAGCTGTAGAAGAGTTAATTCCTCTGCGAAGCGTCCTGTAAATTATAGCCCGATTGGTAAGTCAGACGTACTCATCGCAAGTGGCAACGATTACGATGGTTGACCTGTTGCGTTAAATAAATTGGTTAGCTAACGGATCTATTATTCCTTGTTAACTAGATGCCAAAAATAATATTTTTAATTACTAAGCTCTATTAAATTTCAATGTTAATTGTTAATGGTTCCCTCAAAAAAATGTGGATTTACTAAGGATACTCGAATTCATCCGTCTGGTCCAAATGTTTTGTTTTGATATGCAGGATCTTTACTTTTTCAGCAATCGGGTCATTTCTTAAATAATTAAATTCCTATTTTTTTGTTACGGTGAATATACTGTGGAGGTGTTAAGACTATTGGATAGGAGAGAAAAGATCATCATGAACCAATCGATACGCGTCCTTATTTCTGGGGCAAGTATTACCGGCCCTGCACTCGCTTACTGGCTTCATCACTACGGCTTCGACGTGACTGTAATAGAACGTGCTCCCGCATTGCGCTCAGGTGGATACGGGGTTGATATACGTGGTACAGCCATTACGATGCTTAGGCGGATGGGGATACTCGATCAAGTCCGTGCAGCTGACACACAAATGACAGGTGTTTACTTTGTGAACAGCAAAGGTAAGATTGAAGGTAAAATAAGTGAAGCAAGTCTAGCGAACCAGCAGGGTCTGGACATCGAAATCATGCGCGACGATCTTAGTAGCATTTTATATGATTTAACCAAGGATAACATCAAATACATTTGGGGAGATTCGATTACCGCTATACATGAAACTGAAGCTGGTGCAGAAGTACAATTTATTCATAGCAATCCACAGACATTTGACCTGGTCATTGGTGCGGACGGGCTTCATTCTAATGTGAGGTCTTTGACTTTTGGAGACGAAGAACAGTTTAAACGTACGCTTGGCTGTTATATCTCGATTTTTACCATGGAGAATTATCTCAAACTCGACCACCGTCAACTGTTTTATTCAACGCCAGGCAAAACTGTTGGTATGTATAGTTCCCGTGACAATACTGAGGCAAAAGGTATGTTAATATTCCAATCGGAGGCATTGAAGTACGACCGATATGATGAAGAGTCTCAAAAGAAACTTGTAGAAAATGCCTTCGAAGATCAGATGGGCTGGGAAACTTCGCATATACTTAAAACCATGAAAGAAGCGCCAGACTTTTATTTTGATGAGATTTGCCAGATTCACATGCCAACGTGGGCAAAGGGTCGAATTGCCTTGGTAGGTGATGCGGCATATTGCCCATCACCCCTATCAGGGCAAGGTACTAGTCTAGCACTTGTCGGAGCTTATGTATTAGCTGGAGAACTTAAAGCCACGAATGGTGATTATTCCCGTGCCTTTGTATCTTACGAACAAGAGATGAGAAAGTTTGTTGAGAAAAATCAAAAAATAGGGCTAATGGCTGCTGGTAGCATGGTTGAAAAATCAAACTTCAAAATCTTTCTGCGCAATTTAATATTACGAGTACCTTTCCTTATGGTCATGCAGTTTAAGTTAATTTCAAAAATGGTTGTTAAAGCTGCCAACGGGATTGAATTAAAAGATTATTGATATGGATATTTAAGAGAAGAGTTTTAGCTAACCGTTAATTTCTAAACTACTAGTAACTATACAAAACCCGAACAATTTTTTGTTTGCTCAACTATGGAGCAATACAGGTAGAAAGTGATTTAATTAATTTATAAAATTGAAACAAAAATCTGTTAGATGAGAATTTATTTTGACCAATCTTTTTTCAAAATGGATTCTTGTCCATATATAGCTTTTGCTATTTTATTTGTCTGTTTAACACGGTCGAATAACAGACTTTTGCAGCCACCTGGCATCGATATTTAATCGAGGCTAGGTGGCTGTTTCATTTTAGGAATGAATACAAAATAAATAAAACATAGTTGACTTATTGGTTTTATGTGTTTAAAATCGTAGTAATTGTTCGAATATATTGAATGATTAACCAGTAGGAGGAGGGTTAAGGAATGACTATTGAAACACTGACAAAAGAGTTAACTGGTTTATTTGAAGAGATAGTAGAAAATCGTCGCTTTTTACATCAAAACCCGGAGCTTTCTTTTCAAGAAGAAAAAACATCTCGCTATATCGTGGATACATTAAAAAGTTATGGAATCTCTGTGCAAGAGAATGTTGGTGATAAAGGTGTCGTCGGAATTATTCAAGGTAAAGAGCCGGGAAAAACGGTTGCATTTCGAGCAGACTTCGATGCATTACCGATCGAGGATCAAAAAGAAGTTACATATAAATCTAAAGTGCCTGGCGTTATGCATGCCTGTGGACATGATGGGCATACAGCTGCCTTACTCGCAGTGGCAAAGGTTCTTCAAAAACATAAGGACAGTATTCATGGAACAGCTAAATTTATTTTCCAACCAGCCGAAGAAAAGCCACCAGGTGGGGCGAAATTTATGATTGAAGATGGGGTTTTAGATGATGTGGATTATGTGTTCGGAGCACATTTAGCGACAGACCTTCCTGTTGGCAAGCTGTCAACTGCCTCAGGGGCAATAATGGCCTCAGTTGATGCTTTTACGATTAAAATTTTCGGTAAAGGCGGACACGGTGCTCGACCACATGAAACGAAGGATTCCATTATTGCGGCAACACATTTAGTTCAACATTTACAACAAATTGTTAGTCGTCGTATTAATCCAACAGAAGCGGCAGTTGTCACAGTCGGAAGTATTCATGCTGGAAATGCCTTCAATGTTATCGCAGACTCTGCTGTTTTGGAAGGAACCGTTCGTGCATTAAATAAAGATGTTCGTGCGCAAATTGAAAAGGAAATTCGAGCAATTTTAGAAGGGTTAAAGGTTACGAATTATATAGAGTTTGAATTAGATTACCTACATGGTTATCCAGTACTTGTTAATCCAGTAGAAGAAGCTGCACTTGTGGAGCAATTCATTAAAGAGCAATTTGGAGAGAGTGCTTTTATGCAGAAAGATCCGGTGTTAGGAGCGGAAGATTTTGCTTACTATTTACAAGAAAAACCCGGTAATTTCTTTTATGTAGGTGCTCATAATGAAGATCCAAATACACAATATCCTCACCATCATCCAAAATTTGATTTTGATGAACGAGCACTAATTAATACAGGGGAAGTGTTCCTGAAAATTGCGAGTCATTTTTTGATCGATTAATCTCTGAAAATATGTGATTAACTTATTGGCAAATTTATCAGGAGGAATAATACATTGATTGTCTTTAAAAATATCGTAAAAGAATTTTATCAAAAGAAAAAGAAAATAGTCGCTTTAAATGATGTTTCTCTTGAAGTTCAGAAAGGAGATATATTCGGGATCATTGGCTATAGTGGAGCGGGTAAAAGTACATTAATTCGGATGGTAAATGGCTTAGAAGATCCGACTTCTGGGCAAATCATCGTAGACGGCAAGGATATTCAAGCGTTAAGTCCGAATGAGAAAATTTTAAATAAGAAAAAGATTAGTATGATTTTTCAGCATTTCAATTTACTTGAGTCAAAAAATGTTTTTGACAATGTCGCTTTGCCATTAAAGCTACGGAATGAAAGTAAAGAAGACATCGATAGAAAAGTGAAGGAAATGCTTTCATTTGTTGGGCTAGAAGATAAAGATAAAAATTATCCGAACCAACTTTCTGGAGGTCAGAAACAACGCGTTGGAATTGCGCGTGCGTTGGTTACAAATCCTGAAATTTTATTATGCGATGAGGCAACCTCTGCACTCGATCCTAAAACGACGAAATCAATTTTAGCATTGTTAAAACGTGTCAATGAACAGTTTAATATAACCATTCTATTAATTACACATGAGATGGAAGTTATTCGTGACCTCTGTAATAAAGTAGCTGTGATGGAAAATGGTCAATTAGTTGAGACAGGAAATGTTATTCAAGTGTTCGGTCAGCCGAGCCAACCGACTACTAAAGATTTTGTAGAAACGGTTATTCCGAATAAAATTCCACAAGACCTATTGGATTATTATCAAAAAAATCAACAAACGTATACGTTATTACGACTAAAGTTTTTAGGAGAAAATACGGCTAGTTCGTTATTGTATCAACTAAATAAACGTTTCAATCATGTAGAAAGCAATATTGTCTTAGCCAATGTTACGGAACTCGAGGGAACTACTTTAGGCATCTTTACGATCGCTTTTTCTGCAAATGAGCCAATCATTCAAGAAATTAAAGCATTTATTAAAGAATTTAATGTCATCGTAGAGGATGTGAAAATATGAATCGGATTTCCCCGGATATAATTTGGCAAGCCATGACAGAAACCCTTTATATGGTTTCTGTATCGCTATTAATCGGAACGTTATTAGGGTTACCCCTTGCACTATTTTTAGTACTTACAAGGCCAAATGGTATAAAAGAAAATAAAATTATATATTTCATCTTAAATTCAATGATTAATATTATTCGTTCATTACCGTTTATTATTTTGCTTGTAGCCATCGTACCGTTCACACGCTTAATTGTTGGGAAAACATATGGTACGGAGGCGGCGATAGTTCCGCTCATTATTTATATTGCTCCATTTATTGCACGATTAGTGGAGACATCTCTATTAGAAGTGAATCCGGGAATTATCGAATTAGCAAAATCATTAGGCGCAAAGCCATTACAAATTGTACGACATTTTTTAATTCCTGAAGCACTTGCTTCTATTATATTAACGCTAACAACCGCAACGATTGGCTTGATTGGCGCAACTGCGATGGCTGGTACGGTTGGGGGCGGTGGTATAGGGAATTTAGCCATATCATACGGTTATCAACGTTTTAATACATTTGTCATTATTTTAACTGTCGTTATTTTAATTATTATTGTGCAACTTATCCAATCACTCGGCAGTTATTTAGCTAAAAAAATTAGACATCAATAAAAAAGGGGTCTTTATTATGAAGAAGTATATTTCAGCATTTCTATTATTATCGCTTGCCATTTTATTGGTGGCTTGTGGAAATTCGGACTCGAGCTCATCAGATGACAAGAAAACAATTAAAGTCGGCACGTCACCTGGACCTTATAGTGAATTATTTTTAAAAGCCATTAAGCCAATTCTTGAAGATAAAGGATTTAAAGTAGAAGACACAGAATTTACAGATTTACGACAAGCAGATGTTGCATTAGCTGATGGTGGCATAGATTTAAACGTGGACCAACATACAGCATATATGAACAACTTCAATAAGGAAAGTGGCTCATCTCTTGTTGCGTTAACAGCTGTTCCAACAGTGCCAGCGGCTTTATTTCCTGGTAAAAAGAAATCATTAGATGACGTTAAAAAGGGCGACGTAATTGGCATTCCACAAGATCCATCAAATGCAGCTCGTGCCTATGCAATTTTACAAAAAGCAGGTTGGATAAAAATTAAAGAGGGCGTAGATCCAATTCAAGCAACAGCACAAGATATCGTTGAAAATAAATATGAGTTGGAAATTAAAGAAATGGAATCGGCTCAAATTCCACGTACATTAGAAGACTTGGATTATGGTGTAATCCCAGGAAGTATCGTATATTCTTCAGGAATTGATGCGAAAAATGCCATATTGCAAGAAGATGTTGTGAAAAATTACGAATTAGTAGCCGTAGTAAATGAAAAAAATAAAGATAGCGAATGGGCAAAAGCAGTAAAAGAAGCCTATAATTCTCCTGAGTTAAAAAAATACATGGATGAAAATAACAAAGATAACTATTGGTTCATTCCTAAAAATAATTAATGCTAGGGGTAAAAGTATCGTTTCTTTTATGCTATAAATGATTTATCTACTAAGAGGAATCTATTTTGATTGATTATCGTCAAAATGGATTCTTCTTTTTGTTTTGTAGGATAAACAGATCGAATCGTTGTTTACAAATAAATGAATTTGTTGTATATTGTTTATTAAATAGTGAACAAAGAGAGGTTTTGTTTATGGATACAGGTGATTTGACAATCGAGGAATTATCGAGGGGATATGTAAACACAGGTGATACATATGAATGTATATTTTGTAATGAAATATTTGATGCCGAAGAAGTATTCCAAATAGATAATCGATTTTTTACGGCTAGAAAAGCTATACAACACCATATTGAGAATGAACATATCTCTGTGTTCGAAGCGCTACTTCAATTAGATAAGAAGTATACAGGGTTATCTGATATCCAAACCGAATTGCTGAAGCTATTTGCAACAGGGGCGCCAGATAAAGACATTATTAATAGCACTTCTGCAAATAGCATTTCAACAATTCGACAGCATCGATTTAAATTGAAAGAAAAAGAAAAACAAGCAAAAGTTTTTCTGGCAATCATGCAGGCTTTAGAAACAACAAAAGTATACGAACCAATTCATAAGGGGGCGACACAGGTGGATGAACGTTATGCGATTACAGTAGATGAGAAAGAAAAAGTACTAGCGACGTATTTTAAAAATGGCTTAGAAGGTCCTATTGAAAGTTTCCCAAGTAAGGAAAAACGAAAGATAATTTTACTGCAACACATTACAACGAAGTTTGAGGTAGGGCGTAAATATAATGAAAAGGAAGTAAATGAGATATTAAAGCCTATTTATAGTGATTATGTATCAATAAGAAGATACTTAATTGAATATGGTTTCCTAGATCGAAGTGATGATTGCACTACGTATTGGGTGAAATAAGTTTAAAATGAATAAGCATAGGGAATTTTAAGTACCTAAATATTTCTATAAATCACATTAGTTGTTACTAATTTTTATATTAACTATACTTACGTTGTAGTCATATAGAAAGGGTGATTGGATGAGTAAGAACTTTATTATATTTGGAGCAAGCCAAGGATTAGGTGATGCATTTGTAAAGGGTTTACCAACAAAAGGGGATACAGTATGGGTGGTGTCACGCACACGACCAAGTAGTTTAGATATAAATGATGGCGTAAATCGTAAATGGCTGACTATTGATTTATCTAGTCAACAACATATTCCTGCTTTAAAAGAAGCTTTAAAAGGCGTTGCTATTGATGTATTAATTTACAATGTTGGAGTATGGGAAAAGCGCGGTTTTGAATATGATTATACGTTTGATAACGATGAAATTGGGGATATTGCAAACTTAATTAATATTAATTTAACTTCCACAATTACATATATTCAGGCGCTATTACCTAATTTAAGACAGGCGGAAAATGGAAAAGTGATTTTGATAGGATCGACAGCAGGTTTAGATCATACGAATAATGCGCAAGTTTCGTTTGTGACATCTAAGTTTGGCTTACGAGGCATTACAAATGCTTTACGCGAGCATGTGAGAAAAGATAAGATCACTGTAACGTGTATTAATCCAGGAGAACTTGCTGCTGAAGTACCTTTTGAAGAAGGGGCTGAAAAGGCAATTAAGTTGTATGAAGGGACACGTATTCCTGTACAAGATATTGTAGCCATTGTCCAATGTGTGATTAATTTATCACCAGTTTCATGTGTGAAGGAAATAAATATTCCTGCTATTACAGATATAAATGTATAATTCAGTAAAAAAAGGCTCGCATGTTGAACGATTCTGTTCAACATGTGAGCTTTTTAAAATGGTATCTATTTCACAATTATTTTCTTTGAGTTTTACATATCAATATAATTTATAATCCCATTTCGATTTATTGAATAAAAGTTGCAGCACGGAGTTCTTCTGTTCTGATTGAGTCTTGAATGATAGGAGCTCGTAATGTTGTTTAGTACGAGGATTACTACTTACGACGCGCAAACGCAACTCATTTGATTGTAAATGAGTTCGAGCAAAACTCTTTGCCTACTGCAATAATTTGCTTCTATATTCGGGATGAAATATAACATTCTCTAGCATTGGTTTATATTCTAATAAATTTTACTTCTTTCAGCAATAAATGATCACGATTAGCTTTCATTTTTATCGCTTTTTTCTTGAATCAGAATTTCTAACTCAAGAATATTACTATTAGTAAAAATGCCGCTTGAGAGCTCTCTTACATAGATAGGGATATTTTTCTTGTCGATAATGGATAATATTTGCTTCTCAATTTCATCATCATTTGCACCTGAAATAAATATAGAATTATATTTACCTTCAATCATGAGGAAATCAGCCTTATGTTCTGTTTTTATACACATATGATATTCATCTTCTTCAAAAACATAAATAACATCATTATAAAAAAATTGCGTTGATAATTGTAATGTTAAAAAATCTTTGGCTGATAAAGTTTCATTCGCTTTTAAAGTGATTATTTTTTCTAAATGACTTTCTTTTAAGTATTTTGTTGAATTTACTTTTTTGTTTGTAATATTTACATAATGGTGATCAATTGCCTTTTTAATCTTTTGTAGTTTGTTTATTTCGTCTGAAAGTTCTTTTGATTTTTCTTCTAATAAACTCGAATAATCATTTTTTTCATACGTCGTTAAAACCTCTGTAATTTGTGCGATTGAAAGATTTAAATTTCTCAACATTAATATTTGAGCAAGTTGATAAATTTCCTTAAGAGAATATTTTCGATATCTATTATTAGCTGTGTAGGATGGAAATAAGAGTCCTTTTTCTTCGTAATATCGTATTTGATGATGACTGATATCAAATATTTTAGCCAATTGATTTATTGTAATTGTTTCATCCATAATATCCCTCTTCTCTAGATAAATATAAACCCTAGGGCTAGCCTAATGTCAAACGATAAACCTAAGATAAAGCCTTAAACAGTTATCACTGATAATCAAAGAAATGGATGGGATATAAGAATATGTAGGTATAAATCCCATGTGATAAAGGTAAAGAATTTGCTCCGTGTGGGTTTTAGCATCATTCTACCAATGGATAATTGGGCAAATGAATTGAGAGGTGGACACAAAAAAGTTTGTTTGACATTAGGTCAACCCTATAGTTTATAGTGATGATGTATTAAGTAGGGCGCCAAAAAAAATGCATAGGTTTCTGATAAATAATGGTTTCATTAATATTTTAGTAGGTATAAAAAGTCTGCAATATCTATAAAAAGATGTCCCAATCGTGTACTTAAGGAGGAACATTTATGATCAAACAGTTACAATCTAAACGTATTGAAGGGTTAGATTTCGCTAGAGCCTTGGCTATGTTTGGAATGCTGATAGTTAACTTTAAAATTATTATGGGAGCGGCAGGGAGAGGACCGGATTGGCTTATATGGTTTACTGGACTTTTCGAAGGAAGAGCGTCTGCTACTTTTGTTACGCTGGCAGGTATCGGAGTTGCTTTGATGACAAGAAAAGCTAGAAATGGCGGTGACCTTTCTACTATTAAAGAAAATAAGGTGAAATTATGGAAACGTTCCGCTTTTCTTTTTATTCTAGGTTTACTTTTATATATTGCAGATTGGACTGGGGATATCCTTCATTATTATGGCGTTTATATGCTGATTGCATCCTTTCTTATCGTAGCTTCTACAAAGTTCATGATCATCATATCTAGTCTTTTTTTAATCACCACGCAAGCCTTACAAGTAACAATGAATTATTTGAAAGGATGGCATCCAGATCAACCATTTATGGAATATCTTGATTTTTGGACGATTGAAGGTTTTCTAAGAAATCTTTTGTTTAATGGGTATCATCCAGTATTCCCTTGGATTTGTTTCTTTTTACTTGGAATGATCCTTGGCAGACTTGATTTATCGAAGAAAGCTGTAAGAAACAAAATGTTGTTTATTTCTATAATTCTACTCATAACAATAGAGGTACTTTCAAAAATATTGATGCAACTATCTCTGTCAGTATTAGATGGTAAAAGTGCCGAATTCTTGTTTCAAACTGGACCAATTCCACCAAACATATTATATATGTTATCAAATTCCGCTTCAGCGATAATTGTCATCGTTGCCTCTATTTATATTGTGGAAAATTTTTCTAGTCATTGGTTGACCAAATCACTTATTCAAACAGGACAGTTAACATTAACTCACTATGTAAGTCATGTATTTATCGGTGTCGGCATATTAACTTTATTAAATAGATTAGAAAACCAAACGTTAGTATTTTCATTCGTATTTACACTATTGTTTTTCGTAGCGAGTATTTTATTTTCTGTTTTATGGAGCAGAAAATTTAAAAGGGGACCCATTGAATGGGTTATGAGAAAAATAACAAAATAATATTTTGGTAGAAGAAATAGTTTTTGTTACAAATGAGGATAGTATAAAAGAAGTAGGTTTTAATAATCATTATTAATCGCCTCCTAAATATTATTAATTTTTATTTAGGAGGCCATTTTCACTGTTTTTTCATTCACTACACCCTCGTATATGATATTGTCTGATAAAATTTTTTGTTACTCATATTTTATATCCTTATAATAGTAAAGAGGGCTTTCTAGGACAGCCATTAAATGAACATTAATATTAACGAACAGTCCAATACCACTTAATAGCATCTTTTTCAACGTTTTTAACAACATCGTCTTTCCCGTCGCAATAGCCATCAATATCATTTGGATGCTGCATGGCAAGTTGGCTCTTTATTTCTCCATACTGCCTGCAAACTTCGGGATGTTCTCGAAGGTAATCTCTAAATGCTAAATGTCTTTCTATTTCTTCAATGTTGGTATATTGAAAAGCATGAATTTGATGTGTGCGATGATCGCCACCTTTACGGAAATATCTTCTTCCAGCTATCCCGAATTCTCCCATAACTTCGTATCCAATCTCTTGAAATTGTTCAGAAAATGAATCCAATTTATGAATATCATCGACTACTAGTAAAATATCAATAATGGGTTTTGCTTTTAGACCCGGAACTGATGTGCTTCCAATATGAAAACTATTCACCAATTCTTCTTGAAGGATCGCCCTAATAGAACGTTCCTCTTTCTGATAGTCGCTGCTCCAATTGTGGTTATAATCTACAACTTTTATAATTCTCATTCAATACACCTCATTCTTTATTTTCATGATATTTTACAAATTTTATGCATTATTACAGAATATAAAAAATCTAATGCATTGTCAATGATGTTGTTTGACAACAAAAAATGTTTTAATTTTCTCTTCAAAGCAGGAGATTCGTTTTTTCGTGCTGTTAAAATGAGCGATGAAGAGTTTGATAGCAACTCTTCACCACTCTAAAGGGGAGGTAAGCAACGCTCAATCTTTAATTTGCGTTGCTTTAATGAATGCTAAATATTGAGAATCCCCTAAACCATACTGAGGGAAGAGGTGTAGTAGGTTTCGTACGATTTCATGGTGAGATAGATGTTGATGTGTTTGAATGTATTTTGTGATTTCGTTGTCGGTTTTCAATAGTTCTAAATACAATTTGATTCCTTGATACATAACAGGCATCAGTTCTACATCTGGCATATGGTGGTCTACTAACACTGCTTTATATAAATCATAATAGCTACCTAATGTTATTTCAGTTTCGTGCACATCATATGTTTGCTCTCTCACCGCATGATAGTAAATAGTGCCTTTGAATGATGTTTGTTCTAAATAAGCTAACACGGTTATTAAATTCATCTGACAAAACATATCTTCACCAAACCAAAGAACGATACATTGATATTCTTTTGAAAATAAGGTCTTTTCAAGAGGTGCAACTGTAATGGCTTCATATTCTGCTAATGAAACTTCATGTCCTGTCGCTCGAACCTGTTTGAATGAGTCGCTAAAAATGGTTTTAACGGTGTCATGTACACACATTGCTTCGTTAAATGGTGCGTAATCGCTTTTTCCCATCAAATGTTGAGAACTGAATTCTTCGTACATATGTTGTCCATTTAAAATGTTCAATACTTCATGATCAAAATGATTATCCACATGCTTTTGTAAATCTTCAATTCTTAATTTTTTTGAAATGTCCATAAAATAACCCCTCGCTTCATTCATAGTGAGTTTTACATATGTTTGCAATGGTTCAGGACACAAACGAAAGGCATTGGGACTAACTCCAAATATCTCCTTAAAAGCTCGGGAAAATGCTTCTTGGGAAGAGTAGCCATGTTTGATCGCTATTTCAATGATTCTTTCATCTGTTTCACTAAGACTGATTGAAGAAAGATATGTTTTTCTAAGGGTCATATATCGTTTGATGCTAATGCCCGTTATTTGATGAAATTTAAAGGAGCAATAGTAAGAAGAATAGCCCATTGCTTTACTTAGTTTCATGAGGGAAAACCCTTCAAACAGATGCTCTTCAATCCAATCGATCATATCTTGAATCATATTGTTCATCATATATCACTCCTGATTTTAATTATAGTGAAGAATGAAAAGGTGTTTTGATATTCGTTGTGCTTTTGAATGAATTGAACTGGATTCAACGATAAGGTATGTATGGTTCATCACCATAACGTAGGGTTGATTTCCGTTCCTAATACATGCATTAATGTTTTCTTGTATTATCTCAAAATGCTAGTTAGGATTTTAAAAGTTATGGGGAAATATCGTGAAGAAATTTATTGTTTGCCAACCATCAACTAATTTGAAAGGCTTCTTTTGTTTATCTTTTTAGTATACTCTCTAGGTGATTTCTTCCCAACCCTTGTTTCAATGGAGATGTTTTTTAATTTCCTTTTTGTAAATTGAATTATTTCTTGTCCATAAGAGATTTAGAATGAAATTGGATGATTGGAAAATAAATTAAAAATAAAACATATGATATGTCTAGGTGCCATGAAATTCGGTATTAAGTAAAAAGAATAAGGAGAGTAATAGGTGAAAAAAAGAAAACTGCTTATTTTTGCGATATTACTAGGATTATTAACGCTTTTTATAAGTTTTAGTCAATTTTTAAGTCCTTCTACTGAAGAAATGGGGGAAACAGACAAGGACTTTTCATCAGAAAGGGCTCTTCATTATTTGAAAGAAGTAGCGAAGGAACCACATCCAATGGGCTCTCCAACGAATAAAAGGGTAAGGGATTATATTGTCAAACACTTTCAAAATCTCGATATACCTGTTGAAATTCAATCGAAGTCAGTTAAGGATATTAGAGAAGGAAAGTATGTTGCAAAAATAAGTACAGGAACTGTTGAAAATATTATCGCGAAAATCCCGGGGACATCAGGAGATGACAATGCGATTTTATTAACAGCTCATTATGATTCTGTAACTGAGGCTCCTGGAGCGTCGGATGATGGTTACGGCGTTGTCACAATTATGGAGACGGCAAGAGCGTTAAAACAAATGCCGGCACCTAAAAACACAATCTATTTTGTGCTAACAGACGGTGAGGAGCCAGGTTTACTTGGGGCGAGTGCTTTTAAAGAACGAACGGATATTTTAAATAAAGTAAGCGTAATGTTTAATTTCGAAGCAAGAGGAAATACAGGGGTACCAATTTTGTTTGAAACTAGTCCGAATGATTTAAAGTTAGTGCAATTGTATGAAGAGACCGTTCCATACCCCGTAGCTTACTCATTTGCTTCTGAAATGTATAAAAGGATGCCGAACGATACAGATTTTACAGAATTAAAAGTGGCAAAAAAAATAGGCTATAATTTTGCAAATATGAATGGATTAGAGGCCTATCATACGGAGATAGATCGTGTGGAAAATAGTGATGCGGGAACAATTCGTCACTTTGGGAGCTATGCTTTTCCTTTAGTGAAAAAGTATATGATGATGGATGCAAAAGAGTTTCAAGCCTTAGAGGAAAGTAAAAGTGATGCCATTTACTTCCCATTAATGAAAAAAGCATTAGTTGTGTATTCCGAAAAGGTAGTCATCCCATTGATGATTGTTTTACTTGTCTTAACAGCTGCAATATTCTTCTTCATTTTTAAAAAGCAAGTGATACAAATTAAAGGCCTTGCTTTAAGTTTCTTTGCGATGATAGGTAGTCTCGTTGCCATTTTCATCTTCTATTTCCTTCTAATACGTCTTTTAGCAAGTGTATTTAATGATGGAATAGATAAATATAATATGATTATGTTTGGTCCTTATGATCCGACAATTCTTACGTTGATGGTCTTACTCGCTATTGTGTCTTGTTTCTTTTTTGTGAAGTGGATTTCGAAAAAATGGGGTCCTGCGAATTTCGCGATAGGTACGCAAGTTGTATGGATTGCATTGGCCGTGATGACTAGTCTTACGTTCAAAGGTATTAGTTATGCATTTACGATTCCAGTGATCATTAGTTTGCTGTTGATTATACCAATCTTATTAAAAGTAAATTGGGCGAAGGGTGTGTATCATTATGTAGTGGTTGCCGGATGGGTAGTCCCAAGTATTTTATTACTTGCACCAATTATGTATCTGATGTATATTGCACTAACAATTAGTATAGCACCTATATTAGCCATTCTAACGGCAATCATTGCATTCCCGATAATAGCAATTGTGAATTGGTTAATGGCGGAAGGTGAGGCATAGCCGAGTTTTATATAAAAAAGAGGAGAAAAGCGACTTCGTTTTTCTCCTTTACTTTGTCTGTCAAAATTATTGATTGCTAATGCACAGTAGTTACTCAGCTGGAAAACCCCACAAATTACAATGTTAAATTATAATTTTTGATAGTGATTGAATAGGTTCTCTACTTTATCCTGAATAATTTGTTTTAATGATTCAGGTTTCACTGAGATAACACTATGACCGAACCTCATAAAATAGTTAGCGATAAATTCCTCTTCTCCAGGATTATAAAATCCATTAATGACTGTTTTATTACCAATTTCTAATTTCATTGAGGGATATTGTTCTTTATAAAATAAATCCCTTGCTTGTGCTAAAATCTCAACTTCAAAGTTAATCCTCTTCTCGGATTGGTAAATTTCTAATGAACGACTAATAAGTTCATCTATAGAGAAGTGGGGAGTAAGTTCTTCCTCTTCCATAAAGATTATTCTATCACATCTAAAAACTCTATATTTATGTGTATTGAACTCTATTCCAGTGGCATACCATTGACCAAACCTAGCAGAAATTTTGAAAAATTGAACATGGTAGCTTTTTTGCTCGTCATTTTTTAAATATTGAATCTTACAGGTGCTTTCATTAAGAATGCTCCTTAAAATTTTATCTAAAAAACGACTAACATTATTATGTTGATTTACTTCAAACTGCAAGACTTTTTTCATTTTGTGAATCTGCAGTATTTGATTGTTAGACAGACAGTTTTCAAACTTCTCATTTAATTTATGAACACTTAAATGAAAAGGTGTTGATTGATAAGATTCTAACGTTAGCATGGCAAAGTACAGAGCATACACTTCATCAATCGTAAAAATAATAGGGGATAATAATCTATTTTTTAAGATACCATAACGTCCGTGTCTGCCGTGCTCCGAAAAAATAGGCATACCTAATTGTTCTAATGAACTAATATCACGTAGAGCCGTACTTTTAGAAATATTGTATTTATCCATTAAATCATTTAAATTAAAGTACTCTCGACTGTTTAAGTATCTTATCATGTCATTTAATCTTTCGGATTTCTTCATATAAATCTCCTTATCAATTTCGCCTTGGCGTAATTGCATCCGGATTTAGAATTGTGCCTGCACAATTCATTCCTTTCAAAATCCGTGACATCCGCCGGAGGCTTTATCTTCATTCAGTACGTGGGTGAAAAGGAACCATATCCTCATTCATCTCACCACCTTCAGATGTGGGGGGTTCTTCTGAACGAAGATAAAGGTGTCATGTTTTGATACCTTTACATCTTAAAATAAGGTCAAGGTAATATCAATTGATAAGATATCTACCTACAATCATTTTATTAAGGGAGATTGATACCATGAGTACAACACTAGAAGTAGCTATTTTCTTATCCATGAAAGGAAAAGCAAAAGAAGCGGTTGATTTTTACAAAAAACATTTTAACGCAGAGGAATTGTTACTCGTTACTTTTGAAGATATGGCAAGACGTGACAGCTCGCTGCAGCTTACTGAAGAGAATAGACACTTTATTTCGCACTCCGTTTTAGCAATCGGTAAAACAAAGGTAATGCTGGCAGAAGATACAATGGATGTCACTGAAAAATATGTAGTAGGGAATAACACCTCATTGTGTATTCAAAGTGCGGATTTAGAAGAAATCGAACATTTTTACAAAAGCTCAACGACAGATAAGAGAGTTAGAATTATTGTTCCGTTATCAAATAATGTTTTTAGCAAAGCATACGGTATTATTGAAGATCCTTTTGGTATTCAAATACAATTAATGTTTGATGATAGATTACATTAACAAAGGATATATTGTTTGTCGCTGCTCTTTTAACTAAATATGTACAGAAAAGCTGGGGATGTTTACCCAGCTTTTTTGATCTACGTAAAAATATTTCTTTATAAAGTCCCACTCCATTACTTCAATAAAGTTGAAGGTACAGTACCAAAAAAAGCCACCAATAATGGCAGCTTTTAAATACCGAATTGACTTTTAAAATTGAAAATCTCATCAACAGCTTTGTGATACCCACCTGATTTTTGGAAGGATTCTTTAATATTTGCAACAGCTTTATGGATGGAAGGGTTGTTTAACACATGATCGGCACCTTCATTTAGTTGATTTGCCGTCAAACTTTGCATTTGTAATTGAATACCTGCTCCAATGTTGGTAACTTGCTTAGCAATTATCGGTTGATCCGCGCTTAGTGGGATTACGATTAGCGGAACCCCGTTATAGAGAGCTTCATTGGTGCTGTTCATTCCACCATGTGTGATAAATAATTTTGTATCTTTTAGTAATTCAGTTTGTGGAACATAATTTTTTACAATGAAGTTTTCAGGAATCTCTCCCAATTCATCAAGTTGAGTTTGACCTCCAATCGACATGACAACGGTATGCTCCGTATTTTCAAATGCCTTAAAACAAAGTTTATAGAAATCGATGGCTTGATTTAAGACCGTACCGAGTGAAATGTAAATGGGGCTTTTCTCTTTGATGGCAGTAAGGTCGAAGTCTTCCTGCGTTAATCGTGAAGAGATGGAAGGACCTACAAAATTATAGGTTTGGTCAAATGCTTCTCCAAAAGGTTGAAATTCCCTAGTTGTATAAACAATTGTCAGTGGTGCGGGATTACAAAAAACTTCATATGGAGAATTGATTTCAACTTCATATTTTTCTTTAATTTTTGTTGTCAGTTGTTGAAAATCATCATTGATCTTTTTTAAAACTTCGGTTGGGACATTTTTTGAAAGATGTTCTAAAGTTTTATCAAATGATTGTTGAGTCTCAGCAAAAGATGTACATGAATTAATTGCCGGAAGCTTCAGGATTTTGGCAATTAGATGACCACAACCAAACATAGAATCGTGGATGATGTAATCAAAATGTTCTCCTTTAATCTGTTCAAGAACACTAGGTATGACGATATCTGCAGTAAGTAAAAGTCCATTGACCCTTTCGAGCAAATGATTTCTTCCACCTGAAATAAAGGCTTTTATAAATTTTTGACCGTCAAAGGTGCGCACAGTCGCTCCTGTCTTCTCAATTCGCTCCCGAAAAGCTTCTATCGTAAAGAATACAACCTCTTCTCCGCGCGTAATTAGCTCCTGTACAACACCAATAGTTGGATTGATATGTCCTTCTGATCCACCATTAATAAATAAAACACGTGCCAAGTCTACCACTCCTTAAGTAAAGATATTTTCAAGATTGTGTAAGAGTAATGGATACTGTCACATATCATTGCTTAACTATGGTAAAGCACCGTGAGATCTTTTATCAAGTATCAGCATTTATCTACTTTAGGTGGACAGCTTACTTGGGCTTTTACATATTAGAGTGTAGCAAATCAATTTATATGAAGATGTTGTGTTAAAGTATCTCTGGTTTTGAAGAATATCGCAAAAAAAGTCAAAAATTATTAATTCTTATTCGTTATGATAATAAGTGAAGAGGAGGTGAAATACCGTTGAAAAATGACTGGCTAATTCAAAAAACAATAAATTGGATTGAATCACATTTACATGAGCGAATTTCCGCCAATGATATTGATGCAGTGAGCGGATTTTCAAGATATCATTTTCACAGGGTTTTTCAAACCTCTGTTGGAATGTCTGTCACGGAATATATTCGAATGAGGCGACTTGCAAATGCTGCAGTTATACTTCTTCATACGGATGAAAGAATTATAGATATCGCGTTCTATTATCAATTTGAGTCACAAGAATCCTTTACACGAGCATTCAAAAAACTATATGGTTTGCCACCAGGGCAATACAGAAAAGTAATGAGAGCTATGAGAAAAAACAAGGAGGAATCAATAATGGAAGAGAAAATTAAAGGCTGGTTTATTAGTGGGAGTCATCCATATAATTATGAAATAGGAATAGATCAGGAAACTGTACATCAAGGAAAAGCATCGGGATATTTAAAATCAAAAACTGTTCAGGAACCAGATGAATTTGCAACAATGATGCAACAATTTAAGGCAAATGAATTTAGAAATAAAAGAGTTAAACTTTCGGGGTTTATTAAAACTGAAAATGTTAAACAATTCTCAGGACTTTGGATGAGAGTAGATACTGCATCGGAGGATATCCTGCAGTTTGATAATATGAGTGATAGACCAATCACTGGTACAAATAGTTGGAATCGATATTCTATAGTTCTGGATGTACCAGAAAATAGTGCAATAATATCATTCGGTATTTTACTGACAGGAAAAGGGGAAGTTTGGCTGGATGGACTTAGTTTTGAGGTGGTTGATAAAGATACCCCTACAACCCACATTAGTTTTGAAAACCATCTTTTAGAGGAACCGACAAATCTATCATTTGAAGAATAAAAGTTTTTAGAATCCTGGAGCTGTTTCGGCAGTTCTTTTTGTAATTATTAGAGAAAGAATTATAAAAGCTGTAAATACGGAATAATAACCTTCCATTGCTTGGACAGAGTATCATCTGGCATCTCTTGTCGAAAAAACGGTATTATATGGTTATATGGATAAAGTAAAACATCATAAAGAATTTGCTTGAAAGAAAGGAGACTAAAATGTACACAATTGGGCAAGTAGCTAATTTTTTAGGTGTATCTAGAGATACCTTGAAATTTTATGAGGAAAAGGAATTAGTAAAGCCGAAGCAAAATATTGAGAATGGGTATAGAAAATATAATCATTTTGATATTTATGATATTACAACAGTAAATTTCTACAGAGAAATTGATATTGAAATTAAAAAAATCCAGGAATTAAGAAAAAGTAAGAGTATTGATGGAATTCAATCATTATTAGAAGAAAAAGAACAAGAGGTTTTACTGGAAATAGAATATAAAAAACTTCTATTGAAAAAGATTCAAATAGTAAAAGAAGATTGTAAGAAAATCAAACAATTCTTAGGAAAGTACATAGTTAAGGAAATGAAACCTTTAGCAATAAAGGGAGAAATAGAACATTTTACAGCGTATGAAGAATATGACACTTTAAAAAAGAATGCAGAGAGCTTAAAAAAAGCAGTTACGCTCACATCTTTAAGAAGAGTCATCAACTTCAATGAAGAAGGTATTATAGAAGATAAGTTTATTATTGTAAGAAAAGTGGAAGACCCTGATGGAGAAATAGACGGTGAAACCTTATCTCATCCAAAATGTATTTATACAATTATTGAAGATGGAAGATGGTCAACTGGCGGAAAAAATATTGATCAACACGTGGAAGCGAGTTTAAGAAACATAGCATTAGAAAAAGGGTATGAACTTTTGGGACAAGTTTATATAAACCTATTACTGACCACTTATGAAGACGGACTTGAACGTGTATTTCTAGAGATTTATGCACCTATCAAGTGAAACTTATTATTTCCTCGCTTTGCTGAAGAGGCATACTTTATTCAACTTAATTTCATCAAGGAAGAGCCCTTTATTTAGGGGTTCTTCCTTTTATTTGAATATAATGCTTGCGAAATTAAAAGTCATAGTGTACTATTTAACTAGTACACTATGACACGAAGTGTATATGAGGTGGAGCCTATTTTAGATCGAATCATTTTATTGCAAAATGGTTCGTTCACTGCACATGAGGAAGTAGAGACGCTTCGAGAAGAAAGCGTATTATAAGAAAGGGTGAAATTAATGACAAGATGGATTGAAAAGGAGATTAGTATGAAAAAATTTACTTTATATCTATTAATGGCGTTCACTATTGTATTGATGTATGCTTGTTCACACGAAACAATGCCTAACGAAGAAAGCAATAAAGAAAGTAAGGAAAAATCTATTAGCAATATTACTGTTAAAATTCCAGATGATATATTTGTTTCTAATAAAAAGAATGAAACTATTAGTGAAGACGAAATGAAAGCAAGTTTAAAAAAGTATATGGATTATAGTCATGTGATAGATAAAGAAATGGAAAAGATTGTTTATCTTTATGAGGATGCTACTGAAACCGATCAGGAAAAATTACATAAATTAATAGCTGAAGGGAAAAAGAATGATGCGAATTTCAATGATTTTATAAGTAATAATAGTATCCCAGATGATTATAAAGAACCTTCAAAGACAATCTATGAATTTGTTTCATCAATCAGGGAAACTTTAACACAATTTGAAGAAGAAATTGTTGGAGCGGTTGAAAATGGTAGCTTGACAGATATAACAGATTTTGCTTCAGAGCATTTTACGAAAGCGAACGGAAGGCAGCAACAAAAAATCGAAAAATTTTTGGACGAGAAAAATATTAACACTACATATTTCGATGAATAGAAAGAATATATGTAATTGCCCTTCAAAACTTTGAAGGGTATTTTTTATCTTTTCTTACGCTGAATTTTATGGTGGTAAAAGTATTGACCTGTGAGCAACCCCTAGGTTTAAGCTAAAGGTATTCGTAAAAGCCTTAATATTTTTACGGAAATTTAGTTCGAAGCAGGGAATATACATGAATAGAGAAAAGAAACTAAAAAAACCAGTAGCGAGTTTTATTGTACTAACCAATATCATTTTTTTGCCACTTTTTTGTCTTGTAGGAGCCATCAGCATGTTGGGATTTCCTAAATGGATTTTTGATGTCATGCTCTGTATATCAGCTTGGTCCTCAACCTTTGCTTTTGCAATATTATTTAAAAAAATCTATCCTGGGCAAAGTTTTATGCAATTTGTAAAAGATAAATTCAAGAATAAACTTAAGTTTTCTGTGATTTTTATTGCAAGTATGATTCAAGCATTCATATTTTTGATGATTTTGTTTATAGTATCTAATACTAGTGAAGTAGACTCTGTTTTTACTGTTTCTTCATGGGGAATGCTGATTTATTTCTTTTTTAAAAACCTTCTTTCTGGGCCACTAGGAGAAGAACTAGGGTGGAGAGGTTTCGCTCAAATGGAGCTTCAAAAGAAGCATTCGCCATTAAAAGCTTCAATCATCATAGGTTTTTGGTGGGGGCAGTGGCATCTGCCTATATGGTTTACTACAGGGTATATGGGCATTGATTTAATCAAATATATTCTACTCTTTATGATTGCAATCATGTCTACTAAGATCGTCATGACAGCATTTCATAATTTAAATCAAAATTTAATCGTCCCAATCATTATCCACCAATTATTTAATTTCTTTCTGGGCTTAATAAACGGGAAATTAATTGATTTACTCATGTATAACGCCATTTTTTACTTCGTTGCAGCCGTTTTAATCATTATTATTAATCCAAAGAACGTATTGTATGGAAAGGAAGAAATAACAGAAAAAGTGTACCTAAAATCATCATCGTATTCAAATTAAGGATGATCACCTACATGGGGTCGATTTATATTTTGGTTTAGAATTTACATGTCTTCCTCATAACCAATTTCACTAGCGTGACCGATCATTGGAGAAGAAATACTGAAGGTAAGAACAATAATACTTAATACAGTAAAGAACTTTTTAAATATGCGAATCCTCCTAATTATTTTTTTAGATTGAGTGTGAGTATTCATCATGTACCTTATATGATACAGTTAAATTATCAATAAACAAGGAGAATAGTAAAAGTGTACTTATTTTTGTTAACTGTAGTTTATTGTTTAGTAACGAGGGTTTTATAATATATCTTTTGAACTTTCCTTGGGAATTTATTTGATAGGATTGGGATTGGTTAAGGGATTCTTTACTGATGAATTAAAGGATGTTTTCAATCTAAAAAGGGCCAAGTATTTGTATGAAGAAAGAGGATTTAAAAATTCTACAATGGAATTATTATCTTTAATTTTGATTTTCATTAATTCCTATTTAATCGATTATGAGCCTTTTTCCCTTTTTGAATTTGTTTATATGTTTTTTCTCATAGCGTTTGTATATCGGTTTATATTTTGGGGTATTATACAGGCGATATGGGAGAGAAAAAAATAGGTTTATGATTTGTATGGAATATTCAATCAATAGAGATTGATAGTTAAATGGGGTAGCATATGCTACCCCTATTTTTATTTTATTTTCGGTTGAAAGTGAACTTGCTGTAGAAGAAAAAACATGGCAATTGTCAACGGTAAATGTCTGACTGGAGCGATAGCGAAAGGAATTTAAGGAGTTGACAATTTCGCTGCACCCGAACCCTCTTGGCTCTAAATCGAATGCATTCGATTCCTGCCTACCGGCGAGGGAGTCCCCTCAAAAGTGAGGGGGTTGGGGGGAGGTTTTTTTATGCTATCCAAGGTGCTAAATTGGTATCATGTGATTTTATTGATGTTTCTTTACTTTCTAAAAGGGTAGCAGTTGTACAGTGTACCTGAGAAAAAGTGCGGGAGTTCGATTCAAAAAAGCTGTATAAATAAAGCTTATTTATAATTGGTCGGAGGATTTAGTAATCGCCACAAATGGTCATGAGCTTTCTATTCCGACATTGAATGAACTACAAAGAAAAGACATTACTATCATTACTGAACCTATTCAAAATCTTCGTGGTGAGGATGGTTATTTAAACAAAATCGTATTTAGTTCAGGGTTTGAAATAGAAAGAGTTGGCGGTTTTATAGTCCCTAACTTTGTGCGTCCCAATCAATTTGCAGAGCAGCTCGGTTGTCATTTAAATGAAAATGGTAGCATGATGGTGGATGAGACAGGCCGTACGTCACAGGAAAATGTTTATGCAGCGGGGGAGACAGCTAAATTAGGCCAGTCTTCATTAATCGTCGCTGCTGCTGAAGGATATAAAGCAGCGATGGCAGTTGTTTTCGATAGTACAATTTAAAAATTTTTTAACTTAATTACGGATATTAAAAGTCCTTAATGTGTGATGAAGGGGAAGAGTAGGGTCTAATTATAATAATAAGCATATTATAACTTCAAGATTTTTATTTTCACAAAGGAGGAAAAGAAGGATGTCAATTGTTCATGTAACGACAATGAAAGAATTAGGTGAACACTTAAAAACTAAAAAGATGGTGTTAATAAACTTTTGGGCTGAATGGTGTGGCCCATGTAAAATGTTCGCAGGGGTACTTAAAGAACTTAATGAGGAATTCAGTGGTAAGGTGAAAATTATAAAGGTAAATGTTGAAAAAAGCCCAGATATTGCAGCGGAATATAAGGTAATGGGAATTCCTCATTCTCGATTGATTATTCATAATAAATTACGTGAACCAATTATTGGATATGTTCCTTTTGAAAAACTGAAGCAAATGATCGGAGTATGATTCGATAAACAGCTGATAGACCATTTTGGATGAACATCAAAAAAATGAATGTACAGCAAGTTCCGAAAAAGCTCTAAGGTCTACCGTTTGTATACAAAATTACGTGGTGAATGTTTCACTATCATAATCATCAAGCCAGACAAGCAAATAAGATTAATCCTGTTGCTTGTTTGACTTGTTTGCTAAATATAATGAAAAACTAATTGCAATGAACATAATCGTAGAAAATATGATCGAGAACGTGTCTGTATAGTAGACGGATGTAATCAATAGGATAAGAGAACAAATGATCATGACAACTCGTAGTAATATATCTGTTTTTTTACTTGGATTAAAAAAATCTTGAAGAATAGCAAATAAATAAGATACTCCGAAAAAAATAAAATATTCATAAACAAAAATAGGTTTCACAAAATCTGGAATTCCGAAATAAACTAATTCAAAAATAATAATGAGTGGTGGTATATATTTTATATATTTGCTAAAGGAATTCCTCAAAATATCACTCCTTTTTTTGTAAATAGAATAACATATATTGTGAAAAATAAATAATTCGATGGAGCAGATGACCGCGCGATTCTGTGCCTTTTAAAAAATGCAAAATAGCTTTTACTAGCGTGTATTAAGCCTTTTCGAATTTCGGGAAGATTGCACTTGTAACATTAGAAGTACCATCATGAAAATGGTAGACCGTTGATACATAAACGTATGTAGTGGGATGTTAGTCAAATATGATTTTTTCAATCTGTTTAATTATATACCAGCTCGTGTTATAATGAGGAACTTAAGGTAATTTAGACTTTTCCTTATAACTGAACGGATGCCAAGAAAGCCTCCGCATAGAGATAAAATATAGAGGTGTAAGAGATTGAATAAAAAATGGACGATTGAAAAAATTAAAGAATTTATTGAGAATAATTCGGAAAGTAAGTTACTAACGACGGAATATCACGGTTTTTCTCAAAAGTTATTATTAAAATGTGCGTGTGGTAGTGAATTTGAAAAAACATTTACAAAGTTTAAAAATAAACATCAACGTAAATGTGACGTCTGCCAACCACCAAAAGAATCACGCTAATCAAACGAAGTGTTTAAATGAACTAGCTAATTAAAAAAGTTCAATGTTTACAGCTACAAAGAATATTTTAAAAGTGAGTAGGAGAACAAACATGATAGAGATCAAAACATCTCCATTAAGTGATGGAGAATTCAATAGAGGGGTATTTGCAACATGTGATATCCAAAAAGGAGAGCTTTTACACGAAGCACCTGTCATTTCTTATCCAAACGAACAACATCAATACATTGAGCAAACGTTACTCGCTGATTATGCTTTTGAGTATGGGATCGGTCAATCCGCTATCCTTCTTGGTTATGGAATGTTATTTAACCATTCTTATGAACCAAATGCAACTTATGAGATAAATTTTAAAAATCGCACTTTTGACTTTTTTGCTTACACAGATATAAAAGCCGGAGATGAAATTCTAATCAATTATAATGGCGACGTTGATGACAAAGATCCACTATGGTTTGATCAGGAATAAAAAGGATTTAAAATAAATCAGGGCGTTGATCCAACAAGGATTGACGCTCTTTTTTGACGTTATTTATGAGGTATGTTTGCTTCTACTGTACAACGTGATTCAAGTGGTGTGTGGGCATTATTGTCCAATGAGGTGATTGGAGTTTCTACAGGAAAAAGGAGTTATTCTTAAAAATTTGGTATAATGAGAGAGTAACTAGATAGAGGTTTTATGGGCGATTGGTAATCAAATTTTCACCTATTTTCTTCGAGTCCTTGAAGAGAAAGGAGTTGATGCCAATGACTATTTTTGAAGCAATAATGGTAGCTATAAGTTTCTCTACGCTTATAGTTTCAGTAATTGCATTGTCGTTTACTTTTACACAAAAAAAGTAAACCGCCTCCGCCTCGCAAGCTGTGAGTAGGTTTACTTTCTTCTCATTGCAAATCGCCTTTGAAGCGATTCGTCTTGTTACGAAGACCATTTGGTGCTGTAACACTAAATGGTCTTATATATTTTATATACATCTTCAATATGAATTATAACACGGAGATAAGTATTTATTCAATTAGAACAAATATTTACCCAAAATCAATAAATACAGAATGATAGGCTTTACAAGAAAATAATTAATTCAACATGAGAAAGAAGAGAACTAGATAGTTGTATTTTGCAAAGAAAAAATACATAGCTTTGCAATTACACAATGTTGCAACTTGACATGGAGGCCTCTGAGGGCATGAGTAATGAACCAAGAAGCCAGCTATATTAAGGGCTGGCTTTGCCTATACGAGGCTATCTGGTCCTCCTCTCCATGTAAAGTTGCAACGCCAAATCAGGTTACAATACTCTGTCCTTTTATTTTGCAATACACAATAGTTGTCTGTTTTATGTATCATTGTATAAAATTCACTTGATGGTTTTTTACACTTTCCTATGCGGTTTCAGGTACGATCAAATGTGTTATGACAGCTGCTTTGACAGCTCTTGTTTGTTATTCAACTCCCATGAAAGAACGAAATAATCTTTCATTCTCTGTGATGTATCGCTGGTTTTTGCCCTACATGGATGGCTAACGGGGCAGTTTTGTTGAAGAAAAATGGTAAAATTAAAGAAACAAATTGAGGTGGAAATATGCTTATAAATGACTATATGAATGAAAATTTTCCTAACTTAATTCTTAGACCACCTTTGTTTTATAACTGGGAAATCAGCATACGGTTCGAGTTAGGGATAGAGTGGGATAGAGAATACGATTATGAAAATAGTCCTTATGTACAGGAGGTTTATAAAAGGGCTGTCACGCTGTTTGAATTGCTACATTTACAAGACGAGGAAATTGTTATTGTAGTAGATGTGAATGATTTTGGAGATGGAAAAACCTATAAGCACAAAGCGAGGATTTTTTCTCCATATGTCTATGATAAATCAGTCTTATATAAATTGAAGCATACAGAAATGCCTTATATTTTTCCTGAAGATGATGAGGACGGAAAATATAAAACACATAGGTTTACCCTTGAATGTAAAGTATCTGATATGAAGTACATTCCATTGTTAAAAGCAGTATGCAACCAGGATTTAGGGATTCAACCAAGTATTTTTCATAGGATATATTTTTTAAATATCAAAAGGAAAACCATTTTTCACGTTTATGATGATAGAGGATGTGATTTGCTTGCTACCTCACCTGAATCTATACGAGACATTTATAATACATACAATGATTGGATATTAGATTACGATAAGGACGAAATAGATAAAGTGTTTAAATAAATCCTTATTGTACTTCCATGAAAGAACTTAATCATCTTTCATTTTCTGCGGTGTAGCGCTGGTTTTTGCGCTACATGGATGGCTAACGGGTGTTTTACTTCAATAAGGGGTAGAGCCATATGACTAACGTAAGCAGGATAATTTAATAAGGATTAAATTTAGGAGGTTGATAAATGAGTTTCTGTTCATTTATAGCAACAAATTATGAAATGCCAGAAGTAGAAACAAAAGCGAAGTATATTACTGTTAAGGAAGCTATTGAATTAGAAATAAAACCACATGAGTTGGTACCTTGGGAGAAGATGGACCCTAATGCCCAAATATTATTTGTTGAAAATGAAGATGACTTAAATGAATTGGACATTAAAAAGGACGGTTACTATGATGTAAGTGGATATACAAGTTATCCATTCATTTATGAAGTGAATTTTATCTATTCGGAATTGAGGGCAAGGCAATTACTGGAGTACCTAAAAGAAAATATTAGAGAAGGACAGATATTAGAACTATGGAGAG
>NZ_JBLLLQ010000040.1:0-36318 GCF_047737915.1 Lysinibacillus sp. NPDC056185 | reverse complement strand
GACCTGCATCACGCAGGCCTAAGCACAAAGCCGATTCCGGACGCAATTATGCCGAGGCATAATTGATCATATAATAGAGAATGGGAAGGAGGGTTTTATGAAGCGGAATTCAGTAATAGACGCACAGCATCGGAGTCAGTTAGCTCTTTATTTATCACTGCCAATTTTATCGTGGGCATTTTATGATTTTGCGAATACAATATTTTCTTCAAATATTAATACTATATTTTTCCCGTTTTATATGGATGAAGTTTTAGGGACGAATGAGGTAATGCAGCAGGTGGCAAGCACGTTTATTTCTTATGCGAATGCCATTGCAAGCTTTTTCCTCGTCGTTTTTTCGCCACTTTTTGGTGTATGGATTGATAATACAGGCTATAAAAAGAGATTTATAGTGTGGTTTGCATCTATCTCTATCTTTTTCACCTTTATGATGGGTGTTTTTGCAAATCTACAGACGTCAGCGAATTATTCAGGTGTGCCGCTTAGTTTATTTTTAGTTGTAGTCAGCTTTATCATCGCAAAATTTTTCTTTAATTCAAGTCTAGTGTTCTATGATTCAATGATGGGTGATTTAGGAACAAAAGAAGAAATGCCCCTTATTTCTGGCTATGGGGTAGCGATTGGATATCTTGGTACAATTCTTGGACTACTTGTTTATTTGTATGTAGGAAATAGTGGATTCCATCGGGCATTTATTCCAACTGCAATTTTATATTTGTTATTTTCTTTGCCATTATTTTTTATTAATAAAGATACACCGATTCCAAGGTCTCAGCGCAAGCCTATTAAATTTCTAGATGGCTATAAGGAAATTGTTCAGACTTTTAAAGACATGAAGCAATATAAAACTATTTTCACCTTTATGATTGCTTATTTCTTTTTAAATGATGCCATTGCAACAACCATTGCAATGATGGCTGTATATGCAACAACGATTGTCGGCTTTACGTCGGGTCAATTTATCGTGCTTTATTTAGTGTCTACGGTTTCAACTATTATTGGCTCTTTTGCATTTGGTTATATTACAAAAGCAATTGGAGCCAAACGTGCGATTACCGTGGTGGCGCTATTAATGATTGTTGCTTTAACATTTGCTGTCTTTGCGACAGAGCAATGGATGTTCTGGCTTGCAGGTAGTATGTTTGGCGTATCACTAGGATCCATGTGGGTAACATCTAGAACATATATTATTGAATTGTCTCCAGAAGAAAAACGGGGTCAGTTTTTTGGCTTATTTGCATTCTCAGGTAAAGTATCCTCCATTATTGGGCCGGCAGTCTACGGAACGGTCACATTATGGATGAAAGATTACGGAACGCTAGCAAGCCGTGTTGCATTATCGACATTAATTGTGATGACGATAATTGGCCTATTGATACATTTGAAAATTAATGGCTCAAAAGTTGGAGATGACATTTGAAAAAACGTATGCACGCCCAGGTAAGCGCCCTATCGGAATGGAAATCAACCCAATGTTATGATGACAACCCAAGTTCATGATAAAATTGGTAAAAGCAAGTAGGAGAAATGTATTGCCTATGATACAATTGAATTATAAATAGAATTAAATTGAAGTTGAGGAGAAAGGAGCGGGGTTGCTTTGGAACATAAAGGTATATTGTTAGAAAGTGGCACAAATGAGCTAGAGATTGTTGAATTTGAAGTAGCGAACAATAAATTTGGTATTAACGTTATTAAAGTAAAGGAAATTATTCAACCGATTCCAGTAACATTTATTCCACACGCGCACCCGCATGTAGAAGGGATCATTCAATTACGAGGTGAGGTTTTACCAGTAGTTGATATGCTCCGAGTATTAGGTATTCAAAATGCAGAGCGTAGTCCTCAGCAAAAATATATTGTAGCTGAGTTTAATAAACAGCGCGTAGTATTCCATGTAGATAATGTAACGCAGATCCACCGTATTTCATGGAATCAAATCGAGAAACCTTCTGATATGTATCAAGGAGGAACATCACAAGTAATTGGTGTTATTAAGCAAAATGAACAGATGATTTTATTACTTGATTTCGAAAGAATTATGGTGGATATAAATCCGGATTCTGGTATTAGTGTAGAATCCGTTAAAAAGCTTGGTAAACGTGAACGCTCTGAAAAACGAATTTTAATTGCTGAAGATTCGCCATTACTACGTAAGCTCTTATTCGATACTATGAATGAGGCGGGTTATGCGAATGTTGAATTCTTTGAAAACGGCCGTGATGCTTATGAATACCTCGAATCTATCGTCAAAGGTGGTAACGAAGTAGCCGAGCATATTCAATTAGTTGTGACAGACATTGAAATGCCACAAATGGATGGGCATCATTTAACACGTAAAATAAAAGAGCATCCAGACCTCCAAAAGCTTCCTGTTATTATTTTCTCAAGCTTAATTACAGATGATCTTCGTCATAAAGGTGACCAAGTAGGTGCAGAGGATCAAATTAGTAAGCCTGAAATTGCGGAGCTTATTTTACGAATAGATCAACTTATCTTATAAAATTAAGTTTTATCAGGGTTTAACAATAGAGATAAAGGTACTTCACAATATTAATAATGGGTATCCTGAAAGTATATTAATAATTTTAAGAGAGTCGGATGCCTTTTAGGCTCCGGCTCTTTTGTATAGATAAATGAGGCTAGGAACAAAATAATAAGGACTGATTTGTCGGGGGATCTATACAACTTTGACGTGAGTATCCTGACACGGGCAAGCTAAGAGCCCGCAGGTTTGTATCTACAAACCGAGGAGGCTAAACGATCAGTAAATAGTATGAATGTATGCGTTAAGGAAGTGATCATTTGAATGAATTAAAAACTGCTATCATCGATATTGGCTCCAATACTGTTCGATTAGTATTGTATCAATACGATAAAGAAGAGGGACTTCGTGAGATTGGAAATATTAAAACGGTTGCACGTTTACGTACATATTTACAGCCCTCTGGTGAAATGTCTGAAGAAGGTATACAAGTATTAACAGAAACATTATTGACTTTTAAAGAAATGCTCGATGATTTTGAAGTGACTGATGTTAAAGCTGCTGCAACAGCTGCAATCCGTCAGGCAACAAATAGAGCAAAAATTATTACCTTAATGAAAGAACAGACAGGCATTCAAATAGAGCTTTTATCTGAAGAAGAAGAGGCATATTATGGCTTTGTTGCTGTAGCGCATTCAATAGGCACGAAGTCCGCTGTAACTATCGATATTGGTGGTGGTAGTACAGAAATAACGCTTTTTGAAAATAAAGAACTACAGAAATCTTATAGTTTCCCTTTTGGAACAGTTTCTTTAAAGCAACGTTTTGTAAAGGGCGAGATTATGAATGGTAGTGAAAAAAAGGAACTCATTGCATTTGTTAAAGAACAGTTCAAATCACTTCCGTGGATTCAGGATATTGGTTTACCGATTATCGCCATTGGTGGTAGTGCTCGAAATATTGCCCAAATTCATCAGCAAAAACATGCATATCCGATAGCAAGTGTACATGGCTACGAAATGACTAAGGAAAATTTAGTGGAGCTCAGTGTGTTTTTAGGTAGTTTAAGTTTTAATGAATTGAAACAGTTAGATGGGCTTTCGACAGATCGTGCAGACATCATCGCTCCTGCACTAGAGGTTTTCAATGTGTTAGTGGAGGTTGTTGGCAGTAAGTTGTTCCAAATAACAAAAAAGGGTTTGCGAGAAGGACTCATTATACAGCGTATTTTGCAAACAGATAAACGTGCGTTTGATAAGTACAATGTGTTTGAGGGAAACGCTAAAAGATTGGCTCGTCAGTATGGTCGAACTGAAATAGAAGTGGACTATTTGACGCGTTTAACGGATCAATTGTACAGTGAATGCTGTCGCATCGGTTGTTTACAACATAATCCAAAAGATTTGCAATTATTGGCGAAAGCGGCGAAGGTTTTTAATATAGGGGAGTATATTGAGTTAAGTTCGGCGAGCCAGCATACCTTTTATTTAATTGCGAACCAATCTATCGATGGGCTAAACCATAAGGAGCGTGTGAAATTAGCACTGTTAGCCTCGTATAAAAATAAAGATTATTATCAGCTATTCGCAGCTCCTTTTACAGAATGGATAAGTCGTGAGGAGTATCGTAAAATACGAGACTTTGGCGCACTTTTAAAATTTGTCTATGCGTTAAATGTATCTAAAAGAAAGATTGTACGTACCATTAAGATGCAAACAAAAGAGGATTATGTTCAGCTTAACATCTATGTGAAACATAATGCGACCGCTGAAAAATATCAAGCAAATCGACATAAAAAACATCTAGAACGCGCACTGAAAATACCTATAAAAATAAACTTTATTGAAGAAGGGTTGAGCAATTATGACAACTGAAGTTACGAATAATCAGTTAAGTGAAGGGAATTTAACAGAAGCACAAGGTCGTTTACTAGAGGAAATCGCTAAGCCACAATACTATAATAATCGTGAATTAAGCTGGTTAGCCTTCAACGAACGAGTATTAGAGGAAGCAGAGGATGTCAACAATCCTCTGCTAGAACGATTGAAATTTTTGGCGATATTTAGCTCGAATTTAGATGAATTTTTTATGGTGCGTGTTGCGGGTCTACAGGATCAGGTACGTGCAGGTTTCCATAAGCCTGAAAATAAGTCAGGCTTAACACCAAAAGAACAATTAGCAAAAATTGCAGAGCGAACTCAGGCATTAGTGCGCCGACAAACTGAAGTTTATAGACATTTAATATATGATTTATTACCACAACATAATGTACATATTGCAGACATGAAAGACTTAAATAATACACAGAAAGCATTCGTCAATGAAATGTTTGCAGAAACTATCTTCCCTGTTTTAACACCTGTAGCTGTAGATGCGTATCGTCCCTTCCCAACTTTGCTTGGTAAAACTTTGAATTTACTTGTTTTATTAGAGCAAGATGAAGCCGACTTAGAAAATCGTGAAAAGGTAGCGATCGTACAAGTTCCATCTGTCTTAGATCGTTATATTAAAGTACCATCAGCAGATGGAGAGACAGTTATTGTCTTATTAGAAGACGTGATTGTAGCGCATATCGAAAAGCTCTTTTATGGTTACAGTGTCAAATCAGCACAGGCTTTCCGTTTGACACGTAATGCTGATTTAACGATTCATGAGGAAGGTGCACGAGATTTACTTGTAGAAATCGAAAAAGAGTTAAAAAAACGTAAATGGGGTGTAGGGAGTCGTCTAGAAGTTCGTGAGGGCGAGATGAGCGAGGAAGTTCTTACATACTTACTTGATGAATTTGAAATTGAAGAAACAGATGTTTTTCATATAGATGGACCACTAGATTTAACTTTTATGTTCTCGTTTGTAAAAGGCATATCTGTTGGTCGAGAACATTTAGAATATGAAAGCTTTATTCCACAGCCACCATTAGATTTGCAATCGGATGAAAATATTTTTGAAAAAGCTCTGCAACAAGATATATTTTTCCATCACCCATATGAGTCGTTTGTGCCAATTGTAGATTTTATCTCAGAAGCGGCGGTCAATCCAAATGTTTTAGCAATCAAACAAACGTTATATCGTGTAAGTGGTAATTCACCTATTATACAAGCGTTAAAGTTTGCAGCAGAAAATGGTAAGCAGGTAACAGTGTTAGTTGAATTGAAAGCACGTTTTGATGAAGAAAATAATGTGCTTTGGGCAAAGCAACTTGAGCAAGCTGGCTGCCTGGTCATTTACGGTATGAATAACTTAAAAACACACTCGAAAATAACGCTTGTTGTAAGTCGTCGAAATGGAAAGATTGAGCGTTTTGTACATCTTGGAACAGGAAATTATAATGATGCAACTGCAAAAATTTATACAGACATGGGTATAATAACGACAGATAAGGAATTTGGCATTGATGCTACTAACTTCTTTAACTATTTAAGCGGTTATACAGAAAAGCCAACTTTTAATCATTTAGTTGTGGCGCCATTTGATATTCGAGATGAGTTTATCCGATTAATGGATGAGGAAATTGCTTGTCATAAGAAGCATGGGAATGGTTTTATTCGAGCTAAAATGAATTCACTAACGGACAAAGACTTAATGATGAAGCTATATGAGGCGTCTATTGCAGGTGTGAAAGTAGAGCTGATCATTCGTGGTATTTGTTGCATTAGACCAGGTATCCCTGGAATTAGTGAAAACATAACAGTAACGAGTATTGTTGGTCGTTTCCTTGAGCATTCTCGTATTTATTGGTTCCATCATAATGGAGAAAATAAAGTCTACTTATCTTCTGCAGATATGATGACTCGTAATATGATTAAACGTGTGGAAATTTTATTCCCTGTATATGCAAGCGAAGCAAAAGCTCGTATTATTAACATCATGAATACACAACTTGAGGATACAGCAAAAGCTCGTATTCAAGACTCCAATGGAAAATATCATTACAAAGAGTTTGACCGTGGTGAAGACCCAATTAATAGTCAGGAAATTTTCCTAAAGGATGCACTAAAACCTACGCTAGACGAAGAATAAAGCAAACACGCTACTTAGTGAGGGATATAATGAAAAAATATAAAGAGAGTGTAGCGCAATTTGCAGACTATCATCAATTCATACAACTCAACCCATTTGATGCAATCGTATGTTTGAGAAAAGTTGATACAAAAGCGTTTGAAGTCGTTCATTTTAACGAAAAGCTACCGTCATTTATTAAGCTACAAGATGTGAAAGCCATCAACGCAGAACAATTTTTTACGGAGCAATGCTGGCTGCAATTATCAAATATATTACAACAAGAATTCAATATAGACCAAAGTCTAAAGGAAAGTACGGAGCACACAGTAAAAACATTTGTTGTTCGTGTACTGCCCTTAAAAAAATCAGTTATAGCAGTTATTCTACGGGAGAAACAAAATGAGGTAGAACCGTATTTGCAATTTGTAGAACAGCACGTAAGTCCGGTATTAACAACTGATTTACAAGGTCGCATTATTCACCAAAACGTTGTTGCCACTTCTCTATTGTCAAAAGAACATCAAAGCTTGATAGGTCAAAATATTTTTTCATTATTAGAGAGTAAGTATATCAACGAATTTAAATTATTATTCGCAAAAACTATTGAGGGCTCAGCATTTGGTATGCCCAAATGCATGTTTAAAGGTCAATTGCTAAGTAAAGAACCATTTTATTTAAGAACGCATCCAACGTACTTTAATGGTGAAATTATAGGTGTACATTTATTTGTGAAAGATGCCACTTCATTTATGAATGATCATGAGGCCTTTTATTACCTAGCATTAATGGATGAATTAACGGGTATTTGGAATCGCAAGGCTTTTAAGGAGCATTGGCTTCAACATTTAAATGATAAAAAGCGTAATAAGCAAGCAGCTATTATTTTAGTGGATATTGATCGCTTTAAAAAGTTTAATGAATCCCTTGGTGAAAGTAAGGGTGATGAACTTATGCGAATGTTTAGTCATAGACTTCGTGAGCTCTGTTACTCCAAATGCTCTCTTTATCGTTATAATAGTGATGAATTTATTTTTGTTCTAAAAGATGCAACCATCAACAAAATTGAACATACGGCTAATGCTATTTTAGACGCATTAAAACAGCCATTCATGATTGATGGGCAGGAATATTTTATTAGCGTGTCGATTGGTATCTCACTCAGTCCAGCAGATGGCATGGATTTAGAAACACTTGTACGTAAAGCAGATAAAGCATTGTTTTCTGTAAAAGAGCATGGGCGTTCACACTACCGTTACTATCGTGAAGATATGACAACTATTTTTCCAAATGAAGCGCTAATGGAGGCCCATTTACGTCGTGCTATCGAATTTAATGAGCTAAGTATTCATTTACAACCACAAATGGATTTAACGAATAACAGCACCAATAGCTTTGAGGCCTTATTACGATGGAATAATCGAAAATTTGGCTATGTGTCCCCTGCACAATTTATACCTATTGCGGAGGCATCAGGCTTAATAATTGAAATCGGTGATTGGATTATTGACGAGGTATGTCGCTATCAAAAAGAGTGGCAAATGAAGGGTTATCGACCAGTACGAATTGCCATCAATATTTCACCTAAACAATTTAGAAAAGAAAACTTTGCTCGGAAAATTAAAACTGCCTTGAAAAAGTATAATGTGCCACCTGAATTATTAGAGGTGGAAATTACCGAAAGCTCTATGACTAATGTCCATGAAACATTTTCAATTTTAACTGAATTGAAGCAACTAGGTGTTTATGTTTCGGTTGATGATTTTGGAACAGGCTATTCATCTTTAAGCTATTTAAAGCGTTATCCGATAGACATCATAAAAATTGATCAATCATTTATAGCTGATATTACGAAAGATGATAAAAATGAGGCAATTATTAAGGCCATTATTTCAATGTCCCATAACTTGGGATTAGAGGTCATTGCTGAAGGGATCGAGGAACCATCACAGGTTGATTTCCTAAAACGTCATTGTTGCCAAAAAGGCCAAGGCTATTTATATAACAAGCCATTACCTGTAGAAACCATTGTTAATAAATATTTTGTCGGCTAATGAAAACAAGTCAAGTAGCACCTCATCGTGAATTGGATGAAGTGCTACTTTTTTAGAGTTTTGGGAAGAGGGGTATCTAAACGAAATGCAGGTACAACCGATCAAAAAAAGGCATAACCTGATCACATCTCCGGGCAAGCCGATCAAAAAAGGACTTCACCTAATCACATCTCCGGGCAAGCCGATCAAAAAAGGACTTCACCTAATCACATCTCTGGTCAACTCGATCAAATAATGCTTTACCCGAGCCGTTCTCCCGTCAACCCGAACGAACGGAGATACAACCGGATTGGAAAAGGACTACACCCGAGCGCATGCTGTTTCCACCTGAGCAAACCTGTCTAAAATGAGCTATTTATTTTCTACTTTCAATCCATCTAACACAATAGCTGTAAATTGCGCCATTTCTGCAGCTAAATTGAAATTTTCATTGTGGATTAACCAATCATAAACATTTGCACGCATACAACGTTGAATAATTGCTTGAATTTGATTAACCTCTATATCGTGACGAAACTCCCCAAGTTGAATACCTTCTTCGATATAACTGTTCATAATTTGGAAAATCATTCTTTGTGGATTTATTAAATAATGATCTTGTTCCACTTGATTTGTCATCGCAGCAGTATACACAGTTCGTAACAAATCTTTTCCAACAATATTTGTTAAATACTTCATTTGTTCTTGATACAGCAATAAAATTTTTTCACTTGCAGGCAATGTACGATCAATATTTTTTTCCACAGAGCCATAAAAACTATCTAGCTCTTTAAATTTTTCTAAAATAACGTCGTACTTGGATGGAAAATGTGTGTAAAATGTTCCTTTTGATACATTACAGGCTTTAGTAATTTGCTCAACAGATACATGCTCGAATCCATGTTTATTAAATAAATCTAAAGATGCTTTGAGTAATTTTTCCCGTGTTTCTAATGCCTTTTTTTGACGACTAGTCAATGAATTCATATTGGACAATCCCTTCAAGTTAAAGTATTTTAACATATTTTTTATGGAAAATATTCTGAAAATATAAAATGTTTTGATTGACGTAATGGATTTGATTTGATTATCATTTAATTGACCGTAGTCAATGACTTCGGTCAATTAATAAATCACGTTATTAATGTTACGATAAAAGAGTAGGGTTTGGCTAGTGTTCATTGGATTTTCAAGGAACGGGGGATGTCAATAATGACGGAGAAATTAGGTTTTATCGGCTTAGGCAATATGGGGTTACCGATGTCAGTTAATTTATTAAAGGCTGGCTATAAGGTATATGGCTTTGATACTAATTCACAAGCAGTGGAGCAATTTAAAAAAGAAGGTGGAGTTGGACTTGCAACAGCAAAGGAAGTTGCTGAGCAAAGCGATATTATTATGACGAGCTTGCCGACACCACAAGTAGTGGAACAAGTATATAGATCTGAACAGGGTATAATGCATCATGCTAAGAAAGGAAGTTTATTAATAGACTTTAGTACGGTAAATCCCGAATTGAATGATTCCTTACATAAGGAAGCACAATCATTGGGATTACGATATCTTGGGGCACCTGTTAGTGGAGGTGTTGTAGGTGCAATTAATGCAACACTTACGATAATGGTTGGTGGTGAAGAGGATGATTATCAAAGTGGGTCCGGAATATTCCGAATAGTAGGAAAAAATATTTATCATCTTGGTACGTCTTCAAGTGTAGGTACACGTATAAAATTACTCAATAATTTAATGATTGGATTTTATACAGAGGCAGTCGCTGAAACAATCGTGCTTGGTGAAAAGATGGGTATCCATGCAGATACATTGTTTGAAGTGTTAAGTAATAGTTACGGTCAAAGCCGTATTTATGAACGTAATTTTTTAGAATACATGAAAAACGACAACTATCAGCCAGGTTTTTCTACAAATCTATTATTAAAAGATTTGAAACTAGCGAAAAATATGGCAGAAGAAGCAGGGGTACCACTTCGAATCGGGAATAAATTAGTGGATCTTTATAGTGATATTTCTCAGCAAGGCTATGGAGAAAATGATATGTCGGCTGCTTATTTAAGTTTAAAAGAAACATGTAAAATTGAACAATTTTAAAGGAGGACAATAAATATGACAACAGCACATGAGGTTAAAACATTAACGCACTTTATTGGTGGGGAACTAATAGAAGGGAAAAGCGAACGTTTCGGTTTGGTATTTAACCCAACGACTGGTGAGGTTATTGCCAAGGTTCCGCTTGCAACTGCAGAAGAGACTCGAGAGGCAATCGATAAGGCACAGACAGCTTTTCCACAATGGAGAGATACATCAGTAGCTAAACGTGCTGAGATTGTATTAAAGTTCCGTAATCTTATTACTGAAAATATGGAGGAGCTTTTACAAATTATTTGTACAGAAAGCGGTAAAACAATTGAGGATGCGAAAGGTGAAATTACACGTGGTTTAGAGTCTGTTGACTTAGCTATCGGTGCTCCTCATTTAATGAAGGGGGAGTATTCAGTCAATGTGGGCGGTGACATTAATGCCTACTCTGCAAAATATCCATTAGGTGTTGTAGCGGCTATTTCACCATTTAACTTCCCGATTATGGTGCCTTTAGCGCAAACAAGTATGGCAGTTGCTGTCGGTAATGCCGTTATTTTAAAAGCTTCCGAACGTGTTCCTATGACTGCCTTATATGTTAGTGAGCTTTGGAAAAAGGCTGGGTTACCAGATGGCATTTGGACGGTAGTAAATGGAGATAAAGATGCAGTTAATGAACTATTAGAAAATCCGAGTGTGGAAGCAATTTCATTTGTAGGGTCGACACCAGTTGCCAAATATATTTATGAAACAGGCTCGAAACACGGTAAACGTGTCACAGCACTTGGTGGAGGAAAAAACAATATGGTTGTTATGCCTGATGCAGATCTTGATCAGGTAGCAAATGCGTTTATCGGAGCAGCTTATGGAGCAGCCTCTCAACGTTGTATGGCCGTTTCTACGATTATGCCTGTTGGAAAGGATACAGCAGATCGTCTTCTTGAAATCTTAAAGGAGAAAATCACTAATTTGAAGGTAGGTTCATATACAAATCCAGAGACAGATTTTGGCCCTGTCATTTCACAGCAATCGAAGGAAGCGATTATTGCTGCGATCAATCGAGGAGAGTCTGAAGGGGCAACAGTTGTTTGTGATGGTCGTGAACTTGATATTGTCAAAGAGTCAAAAGGATTCTTTGTAGGTCCAACATTGCTAGATAACGTAAAACCGGGCATGGAAATTTATGAACAAGAAATATTTGGTCCAGCACGAAATGTTGTACGTGTGGATTCATTGGACGAAGCAATCCAACTTATAAATAAGCATGAGCTTGGAAATGGGGTAACAATCTTTACGAACGACGGTTTAGCAGCTCGTAAATTTACTACAGAAATCGATGTTGGTATGGTTGGTGTAAATGTCCCAATTCCAATCCCAGTAGGCTACCATAACTTTGCTGGATTTAAAGGCTCTCGTTTTGGAGAAGGGCATATGTTTGGTCCCGATCAAGCACGCTTCTTCACTAAAACAAAAACAATATCAGAGCGTTGGATGACAGGTCAAGCATCGACAGCATCTACGTTTGCATTCCCAAGTAATAACGACTAATACAAATGAAGAGCTGTATTCCTTTACAGCTCTTTTTAAATGGCTCAAATCAGAGATAGGATTCATTACTCCAGGAGGGATTGCGTGAAAGGAAAAACGGTTTTTATTACTGGAGCAGCCCGTGGTATCGGGTTATCCATGGCACTAGCGTTTGCTGAGCAAGGAGCAAATGTCGTTATAACAGATATTAATGAACAGCTTTTAGCGGAGGCAATTCAACACTATCCGCAATTAACTGCATACACCTGTGATGTTACGAATGAACAGGCAATATGTGATGCGATTGACTTTACTATTAAAAAGTTTAAGACAATAGATATTTTAATTAACAACGCAGGGTTTCAGCATGTTTCTCTTATAGAGGATTTCGCGACAGAAATCTTCGAATCCATGCAAAAAGTGATGCTTGTCGCACCTTTTATAGCAATGAAATATGTCTTACCGCATATGAAGAAAAATAAGTTTGGACGCATTATTAATATGGCATCCATTAATGGCGTTATTGGGTTTGCAGGTAAAGCTGGCTACAATGCTGCCAAACATGGGCTAGTCGGTTTAACAAAAGTGGCTGCACTAGAGGTTGCAACTGAAGGGATAACCGTGAACGCCATTTGTCCAGGGTATGTCGATACAGAATTAGTGCGTAATCAGTTTACGGATTTGGCAAAGACAAGGGGAATTCAAGTAGAGGAAGTGCTTGAGCAGGTGCTTTATCCACTCGTTCCTCAAAAACGCTTACTAGATGTATCGGAAGTTACAGGACTTGCGCTTTATTTATCTAGTGATATGGCAAAGGGGTTAACAGGTCAAGCAATACTTTTGGATGGCGGTTATACAGCACAATAGTTTAGGAGGGTAAAAGATGATTCAAACAAAAACAATCTATACGGTACATTCACCAGGAACAATCGTTTATGGACGAGATTCTTTTCAAGAAGTAGGCGACTATGCGAAAAAATTGGGGACTAAGGCTCTTATCATTAGTGATCCGATAATGGATAGCTTAGGCTTTGTTAATCAATGTAGCACTTTATTAAGAGCTAGTGGATTGGAAGCGGTTTCATATTTAGGCGTAACAACGGAACCAGTAGATACGTATGTAGCAGAGGGGCTCCATATTTTACAATCTGAGGGCTGCGATATTATTATTTCCGTCGGTGGCGGGAGCTGTATTGATACGGGAAAAGCAATCGCAGTACTTGCAACGAATGGTGGCTACATTGGCGATTATATGAAAATGGCAAAAATTGCAGAGCAAGCACCGATTCCACATATCGCGATACCGACAACAGCTGGAACTGGCTCAGAAGCAACCGATGCAACCGTCATTACGAATAAGAAAAATGACGTAAAAATGATGATTAAGCAACCTGCATTTATGCCAAACATCGCTATTGTAGATCCGATTTTAACGGTTACATCTCCACCCTCTATCACTGCGGCGACTGGTATCGATGCATTAAGTCATGCTATTGAAAGTTATTTATCTCGTTTAGCACATCCTTACTCGAATGTACTTGCACTATCAGCCATGGAGTTAATCGTTAATAATATTTTAAAAGTTTATGAGCAAGGTAATGATATTGAAGCTCGGGAAGCGATGTCGCTAGGTTCAATGCAAGCAGGTCTTTCATTTTCAAATGCTTCTGTTGCTTTAGTACATGGCATGTCTCGTCCGATAGGAGCGCTATTCCATGTGCCACATGGTATTTCAAATGCCATGCTCTTGCCAGCAGTATTAGAATTTTCAAAGGATGCTTGTGTCAATCGGCTGGCGGATATAGGTGAATTTTTCAATACAGATAATGAGCAATTATCACAAGAAGAGCTTGCCGATTTAGCTATTATTTCGATTAAGGAATTGTGCAAGAAGATGGATATAGGGAATTTAAAACAGTGGGGGATTGATGAACAAGCCTTTTACGCAGCTATTCCAAAAATGACAGCTGATGCAATTGCCAGCGGTAGCCCTGGAAATAATCCTAAGGTTCCAACACAGGAAGAACTAATGGAGCTTTATAAGATTGCTTACCATTATGAGTTTTAGGATTACGAAAAGAAACTCTATTTTTATCGGTTAGGAAAAGTATTCTGATTTATCGGTAGTTATGTTATAATTTTGAAAATTTAAGCGAGGGAGTGGGGATTAATGGAAGAATGTTTTATTTGCAATAAACACACGGGCAACATTCAAACTTCAGGGGTTATGATTTATGAAGACGAATATGTTTATGTTGGGCATATAGATAGGAATGGAGCACCCAATTATTTAGGTCATATAATGATAGATTTAAAAAGACATGTCCCTACTCTTGGAGATATGACTCTAGAAGAGGCACAAGCATTTGGGGTTATTATGGCTAGAGTCAGTAAGGCAATAATGGAGTGTGAAAAGGCAGAGCATATTTATTCATTAGTTTCCGGAAACTCAGTGCCACATTTGCATATGCATTTAGTTCCTCGATATCCTAATACCCCTCAACAGTATTGGGGACCAAATGATGTGTATGATTGGGAAGATGCCCCAATGGGTGACAATAGCGAAGTTGTTAAACTTTGTACACGTATTAGAGCATATCTGGAGAATAATGCATATGAGTAAATCTATTGAAGATTTTAGTTGGATAGGTAGCCAAGACAACTTCATAGATCATCCAAGTGTTCATCAAATTAAACATGTTATTGTTGGGCGATTTGGTGGTAACTCCGATGCAGGCCAATATAAAAACGAAGATGGCTGTTTAGTATGGCTAGATGAAAAGCAAGATTGGGAATTTTCCGTTTTACTGGATGCGCATAATACATCTGAGAGTGCTCAAATCATTATCGAGCAATTTTTTTATTATAAAGATGAAATTAAACATTTATTATCATTACCAACAAACCATCAAACCTTTAAAAGACTTGAAGAGAAGATTTTAACTATATTTCAATCAGAAGAGTTCTTATCTGTTTGCAGGAATATTACTGGAGAAACTGCGTGTTTAATTGTCGTAAGAAAAGATAAATATGTATGGTGGTTTTCAGTTGGAGACTGTGTTCTTTTTTTATTTCATCAAGAATTGGCTGCATTCGGTCAGTTTCAATTAAATCAAAGGCAATTTTACGAATGGATAGGACAAGTCAATACTTTTGAACAGGACGTCCCTTGCTACAGTGTTGGAATTAAAGAATTAAGAAAAGGAGAAAATCGTCTTTTTCTAACCACAGATGGCTTACTAGAATGTCCCCATGAACCATATTCAAACCCTATTAACATTTATAATTCATTTTTTAACTCTACGGATCAAGAGAGCATTTGCTCAATGTTAAACAATATCAAAAAAAATGGTGTCAGAGATAGCACCACTATCGTTTTTTGGAAAGTTAATATTGCAAAGGAAGCCACTAGAGCAAGTAATCAAGAAGCGGGTTCGTAATGGATTCTACCCGAGCACGGCATGGAAATACTCGCGCGCGCCAGAGAAATACTCGCGGAAGAGGGGCGAATACTCGCGCTCACCATGGAAATACTCGCGGAAGAGAAGCGGATACTCGCGCGCATCATGGAAATACTCGCGGAAGAGAATTGGATCCCCGCGCGCCCCATGGAAATACTCGCGGAAGAGAAGCGAATCCTCCGCGCGCGTCAGAGAAATACCCGCGAATGGGAAACGAATCCCCGCGCACGCCAGTGAAATAGCCCCGCAACTTAAGAATCCCTGCTAGCATGACTGCTTCCTAACGTTTTGCAGAATTAATATGACATATACGAGAAAATATAGTAATATTTATATGAATCATCATTCATTTTTTTCGAAGGGGGAAATCGTATGTTGCAGGGGAAAACAATTATTATTACGGGTGGATCAAATGGCATGGGGCTTTATATGGCAAAGCAATTTGTTGCTGAAGGGGCAAATGTTGTCATTACAGGTCGTAACGAGGAGCGATTAGCAGAAGCGAAAGCCTTTATTTTAGAGGTTGGACAAACGATTGAAACGTTCCAAATGGATGTTCGAGTGCCTGAGCATGCTGAGGCAATGCTAGCATTTGCTGTTGAAAAGTTTGGACAAGTTGATGGGCTTGTGAATAATGCGGCCGGTAATTTTATAGTGCGTGCTGAGGATTTATCACCAAATGGTTGGAAGGCTGTTATTGATATTGTTTTAAATGGGACATTCTTTTGTTCTTCGGCAGTCGGTAAGTACTGGATCCAAAATAATATTAAGGGATCTATTATTAATATGGTTGCAACTTACGCATGGAGTGCAGGTGCTGGTGTTATTCATTCTGCAGCAGCAAAAGCAGGTGTATTGTCATTAACTCGAACGTTAGCTGTTGAATGGGGGAAACAATATGGCATTCGAGTAAATGCGATTGCTCCAGGTCCAATTGAGCGTACAGGTGGTGCGGAAAAGCTTTGGGAATCAGAGGCTGCAGCTGCTCGTACGCTAGATTCTGTTCCGTTAGGTCGGACAGGTACTCCTGAAGAAATTGCAGATTTAGCTACATTTATAATGTCTAATAAAGCAAGTTATATGAACGGTGAATGTGTGACACTTGATGGCGGGCAATGGCTTAATCAGTATCCTTTCTAACTTTTTTAGCAATTTTTTTCTGTAGCGAAAGCAAAGCGTCAGCTACAAGTGTTTTATGTAACGTGAGCGAAATGGCTGTTACAATTATTTTTGTGGCGAAAGCGAAGCGACAGCAGCAAATGTTTTCTGCGCGTCAGCGGCAATTTGCCGAGGCTAATTGATAATAAAAACTTTGCATAATGGAGAGCTGGGTTGACGCATACTAAGGGTAAAGAAAGGAGTTTTGCCGATGGGTATGTGGTTAATACCGGCTCTTATTGCCATTACGATTATTTCTGCCATTTCGCTTGTGTCGACGCTGAAAATTGCTAAAATGACATCTCAGCGGAAATCAGAAAACGATACGCCGATTTCAGAAACCGTTGAAGAGTATGCGACTATGCTCAACCCAGTTGTTTGGGTATATATCATTTTTTTACTCTTTTTGGGAATAATGATTTTTTATTACTGGAGTAAGGCTGGATATTAAGTAAATAATATCTTCATTCAGTTCATATTTTATAATGAGGCTGAATGAAGATATTTCTCTATTGCCCTCAAATAAAAACTCTCGTATATATGCACTTTAGATACTTAGTTTTGTTCAAAATGCTAAAATAATTCGTTGCTTTATAAAAAACTCTTCTCGGCCTTGTCGTGGTCATAAAAGGAATAGTTATGATATGATAAAAGGGAAGCATCCTGTTCTGCAAAGCGGGGACAGAAAAGGAGAAGAAGTTCATGATTTCAACTAACAGCAAAGACTTATTAGCAATGCCAATTAGTGATTTTATTATTTCATCTGAAAAGGTTGCGCATGTACAAAGTGGAAATAGTGCGGAACATGCACTCCTAGTACTTACACGTACAGGGTATTCATCGATACCTGTTTTAGATATGAAATATCGACTTCAAGGTTTACTAAGTATGAAAATGATTACTGAATCCATTCTTGGACTAGAACATATTGAATATGAAAAGCTACCCGATATTAAAGTGGATACAATAATGGAGAAAGATATCGCTGTATTAAAGTTGAAGGATACTTTCCAGCGAGCGCTCGACTTAGTTATTAATCACGCCTTTTTATGTGTTGTGGACGAAGAAGGAACATTTGCGGGAATTTTAACAAGACGTGTTATTTTAAAGCAATTGAAAAAATATATTTATCAAAAAGAGTAGTAGTTTAAGAGGGGACTCAGATGAAAATCATGAGGCCCTCTTTGCTTGTATCGGAGGTTTACTGATTGATGGCAACGGAGGCTGAAATTTTAAAAGTATTAGCAGAGGAACGTAATATGCGTAAAGCAGCAGAACGTTTATTTTTATCTCAACCAGCACTTTCACAACGGTTGCAGACTATTGAAAAGGACTGGGGTGCTCAGTTATTTATTCGTTCGCAAAAAGGACTTACGGCGACACCTGCTGGAGAGCTTATTATTGCCTATGCAACAGAAATGCTCAGCAAAAAAGAAGAGATATTTGAAACAATCCAATCATTAACGACGAAAGTAAACGGGACATTGAAAATCGCCTGTGCATCGATTGTCGGCCAAAACTGGCTTCCGATCATATTAAAGGATTTTGTATCGAAATATCCTGATGCAAAAATCTCTCTGATGACTGGCTGGAGCTCTGAAATTGTAAAAGCGCTTTATGAGGGTGAGGCTCATATAGGGATTGTACGTGGGCAGGTTGATTGGAAAGGGGAAAAAATTCACCTATTTCGTGACACGCTTTATTTAGTAGATAAAGAGCTAAAAACTATAGAAGATGTCCTGACGACAGATCGACCTTTTATTCAATTTAAAAGTGATTCCAATTACTATCAGGAAATTCAACAATGGTGGCAGCAACATTTCGCTTCAAATCCAAGAAAACAAATTTTAGTGGATCAGATTGAAATTTGTAAGCAAATGGCATTGAACGGCATTGGTTATGCTATTTTACCTTCCATTACTTTAAGTGACAATGATGGCATTAATAAAATAGCATTAACGAATAATGAAAAAGAATTTGGTTTAACGCGTGATACTTGGTTAATTGGCTATGAATCTTCATTTGAGCTACGGCAAGTAGAGGCTTTTGTAGAAGTAGTGCAAGACCATGCACGATGTTTGTTTGATTATACGAAATAAAAAAATATCAAGGCAGTCTCAAGTGATTCACTCGAGGCTGCCTTTTTTAACCAATTCTTAATCTCACCATAGCGTAGGTTGATTTCCGTTCTGACTGGGCGCTTTGTAGCTGCCGCTTTGCTTTCGCTACAGAAAACAATTGTAGCTGCCGCTTCGCTTTCGCACAGAGCAAAGCTTCCTGGGGGCGTCCGATGAGCCGCTTAGGGCAACAGATGTTTTTTGCGCGAAAGCGTAGTGCTAACGAAGCGACAGCAACAGCAGGATGTTGGTCACGAAGGCGTTATCACAGGACGTGATGGTTTTAGCCTTCGTTCCCCTATGTCTCGCTCCAGGGTCTCATCTGTGACGCTAGTCTCCCAGTCTCACTCCAATCAACTTATTCACATGACATAGGATTAAAAAAATGTCATCCCACTTTTTTATTTTATCGGAACACTTTCAAGAATTATCGCCCAACCTTTAGAAAAAGGATTCACACACAGTTTTGTGTATTAATCCTTTTTGCTCTTTGGAAGGTGGATGTCGATAAAATTTAAAAGTTGGGCGATAAAACGTCCACTTACATGCATACGTTTTAATAAAATGTCATCCCTAACTTTGGAAATCAGCTAATTCTTAAGAGTTTATGAATATTCATGAAGATGTCATAAGAAATGGAACAAAGTGCAATTTAAATCGTATAATTATGTAACCAACAATTTACATAAAAGGGGTTGAGTTTTTGAAGAAAAAGAATATAACGGCACTCATACTACTATTCATGCTTGTTATTAGCTTTATTCTACCTATGGAGCAGGCAAAAGCGGCTGCTACGTTAGATGTGCAGGCTAAGGCAGGGATTGCAGGTAAAGCAAAATACCAATCAGTTGTGCCAATTCAAATAACAGTAAAAAATAATGGTACAGATTTTTCTGGAGATATGGTCATCAATACTTCCAGTTCCAATCAAGCTGCGTCAGCTAAAGTGCTTCCAATAGATATAGCGGCGGGAGAAGAAAAAACATTTGATATTTATCTAGAGGGTATCGATTCCTGGAATGCAGATGTGTTTGCATTTTATGAAGGAAGCATTGAAAAAGGAAAAAAGGTTGCTTATAAAGGAACAAAGCAGCTACAAGGTAATCTTTTAGATCCTTCATCAGTTTTTATTTACACATTAACGGATAAAAGCGATCGTTTATCGGCATTTTTCAAGCTATCCCAATTAGCTCCACAAAATAGTGTTGAAGTTTTCAATTTAAAGCAAATCAAGGATTATACACTGCCAGAGGATACAAAGGGATTTACAATGGCGAATGTTATCGTCATCGATGAAATTGCGATTGCTGATTTAACGCAAAAGCAACAAGAGTCCTTACTAAATTGGGTACAAAATGGTGGAACATTAATAGTAGGAGCTGCTGATCAAGTAAATGCAACAGCAGGTATTTTCAAAGATTATTTACCACTAGCATTATCACAACAAATGACATCCGTTTCAGCAGATAGCCTATCAAAATTATCAGGAGGAGGAAAATTTACACATCCTATTTCTATATATGGGGCAACTGAAAATAAAGGAAGTATTCCTGTATTAACAGATAATAATAAGATTTTAGCTTCTAAGAAAAAAGTTGGCAGTGGGGAAATTATTCAAACAGCCTTTTCTTTAGGAGATCAACCACTTGCGTCTATGGATGGCTACCCAGCACTAGTGTCAAAATTGATAAATATTCAAAAGATGTCACAACAAGGGGTAATGATTAATGGACAGTCACCGCTGGATCAAATTCCATATGACCTGCGTACCATAAATGAGCTATTCCCTTCGTTTGAAGTATCTGTTAGCTATATGCTAATAGTTATTATTTTATATATTTTAATTATCGGACCTATTTTATATTTCATTTTAAAGAAAATAGACAAACGTGAGCATGCATGGTGGATCATTCCTGCGATATCAATTGTGTTATCTATTACTCTATTTATTTTTGGTGCAAAAGATCGAATTGGGCAACCGCAAATTCAACAATCTGCATTTTATAAAATAAATGAAGATAGTAGTGTAAATGGTTATTATGTAGAGTCCATTTTAACAAATCGTAGTGGTGATTTTGTTGTTAATGCAGATAAGAATACAAGTGCATTCGCGCTACGAAATTCTATTAATTTCGCAGGGGTAAGGGAGAATTTACACGAAATATCCTATATTAAGGAAAATGCCAATGGTTCAACGCTAACACTACGTGATTTAAGTTATTGGTCTGTGCAATCGTTTGCAGGGAAGTCAGCGGCACAAAATATTGGGAAGATGGATATCGATATTACGTTAAATAATGAAAAGTTAACTGGGACAATTAAGAACAATTTCCCGTTTGCCCTAAAGGACGTTACTCTAATCTCTGGCATTAAAGAAGTTAAACTTGGCGACATTGAAGCGAACGGTACACTTAAAGTCGACACAGAGCTAAAAGCAACGGTTCTTCAAAAACCATCTGATTTTACTAATTACAATTTTAATAATTATCCAGCGAAGAAGGAAGACGTGAATCCTTCACGTATCGAGGGTATGAAATCTATGGCATTACCGCTTGTAGAAGATGATAAAAAACCTGTCATTACAGCATGGGCAGACCAAGCAATTGCTGGGGTTGAGCTAGAAACAAGTGTTAGTATGTCACCGATTTCCTATTTTGTTCAGCCATTTGAAGGCAAAGTAGAGTTATCAGGTCCATTTACGATGAAACGTAACAACTTTGCGTATTCAGTAAACCAACTATCTCCTAATTCGTATGCTGAAAAAGTGGATGAACAATTAAATAATTGGCGCTTGTCGGATGGTTCCTATGAAGTATCCATCGCGATGCCAGATAAGTTTATGAATTCAGTTCAAACATTAAACGAATTGACAGTTTCAAATAAGGATATTGATCGCATGCAGCTATCGATTTGGAATAACGAAACGAAAAATTATGAGCCATTGGTAGATGCGAAACAGGTGTTTACAGGTAACATAAAAAAATACTTCAATGATCATGATGAATTGCTGATTGAGATTAAATTCGGACCAGATCAAACAGGTGAGGAAACAAGATTACCAGATGTAGAGCTGAAGGGAGTGGCGAAATAATGATTGAAATTCGTGATTTAACGAAAAGATACGGCTCCTTTACAGCATTAGATCATTTGAATTTATCTTTGGAGGAAGGGGTTGTCTTTGGTTTTGTAGGTGCCAATGGGGCAGGTAAATCGACTACATTCTCGATTTTAGCAACCTTGCTATCTCCAACTTCAGGTGATGCCATTATTAATGGTAAAAGCGTTATTAAGGAACCTAAGGAAGTTCGAAAACAAATTGGTTATATGCCAGATTTCTTTGGCGTTTATGATCAACTAAAAGTAGACGAATACTTAGACTTTTACGGTGCCAGCTATGGCATTGGGGCAGCTGAACGAAAAGTACTTATTCCACAGCTACTAGAGCTCGTGAATTTATCGAATAAACGTCATGAATATGTTGATTTACTGTCACGTGGGATGAAGCAGCGTCTATGTTTGGCACGTGCACTTATCCACGATCCTAAAGTATTAATTTTGGATGAACCTGCTTCAGGCTTAGATCCACGCGCCCGAGTAGAAATGCGAGATATTTTACGGAATTTAAAATCTATGGGAAAAACGATTTTAATCTCCTCACATATTTTGCCTGAGCTTGCAGAAATGTGTGATGAAATCGGTGTGATTGATAATGGTAAGCTTATCGCTCATGGCAATGTGGCTTCCATTCAAGCACAGCTGCAGGGGGAGAAGCGTATCGTAGTAAAAGTAACGGATCGTTTAAACGAGGTACGTGCGTTTTTGGAGGAGGATCCACAAATCTCTTCTATAGATGTAATGGATAATCGCTTAGAGATAGCCTTTAATTACCGAGGAACAGATGACGATCAGGTAGCACTTTTGAAAAAGGCAATACTTGCGAATTTACCTATTTATGCATTAAGCGAAGAGGAAAAAGATTTAGAGGATGTCTTTATGGCTATTACGAAGGGAGCGGACAATCAATGATGGAACGATTTTATAATCCGGTATTCGTAAAAGAATTGAAGTTGCGCTTCCGTTCTTTTAAAAGCTTTTCAGGTTTAATGTTTTATTTAGCGGTTATTTGTATTTTTATCGTAGGATTTTTGCTTATAACAACTGGCTTCACAGGCAAAGGTTTCTTTAGACCAGACACAAGCTTTATGATGTTCGCAGTCTTAACAATATTACAAATGGCTCTTGTTCTTTTCATTACACCGAGCTTAACTGCCGGTGCAATTAGCAGCGAAAGGGAAAAGCAAACATTAAATATTTTACTAACAACGACACAAAGTTCTACTCAAATCATCATTGGGAAATTATTATCCTCGGTAGCATTTTTAGTATTAATGCTTATCGCAGGGTTACCATTGTATAGTTTAGTATTTTTATTTGGTGGCGTATCACCGTCCCAATTAATCTCGATATTTTTATTTTATTTATTAACAGTTGTAGCCATTGGTAGTATTGGTGTTATGTTTTCAACCATTACAAAACGAACAATTGTTGCGATGATTTCTACGTATGGTTCGATCATTTTTTTAGGTGGCATTACAGCGTTTTTCTTCTTCTTATCAATGGCCTTCCATCAAATGGGAAATGCCGCAGGTACTGGTACTTCCTACATGACTTACTTCTGGGCTTCTATTAACCCAGGTGCATTAATGCTTACGCTTACTTCATCATCTATGGGCGATGCTTTAGTGCAAGTTTCAGGAGTGAAATTACCTGTATGGATTAGTTATTTAATAGCTTATTCATTGATCATTGTTGTTTGTTTAACAATTGCGATTAAAAAATTACGTGCCAATATGAAAAGTAACCGATAAGGAGGAAATCTTATGGAGCGTCGTAAGCAATTACGAAAATATATTCAGCGTGCAAAGACGAGTTTAACAGTAGAAAGAAGCATTCCAATTGCACAGTACGGCTTGTTTTTGGCATTGCTTTCGAGTGCTGCCCTCTTCCTCGTTTCCAGGCTCTTTGTTTGGCCGTATTATCGCCAAACAGCTCTTGCTATCTTTATCGTTGTCATACTAGCAACAGTGCTGTTTATGTGGTGGAAGCGTGTAAAAGAAAAGGAAGCATTGCATACACTGGATGATTATTTTTCTCACAATGAACTTGTGACAGCCTTATCGTTCGAGGACGATAAGGTTCCACTCGTTCAATCTCTACTAACGAAAGCGATCGAGAACGTTGAAAAGGCATTTGCTGATTTTAAGTCTCGAAAGAAAAATTTGTTTCGTCCCAAAGCATTGATTGGCTTATTTGGAACAGCTGTCGTACTGGCCATTCTTTATATGTTCCCAGCAGCTTCACAAATTGAAGCAATTGAGGTCGAAAAAGAAAAAACTGTCATTGAAGACGTAAAGAAGGAAGTTGCTCAATTAGAGAAAAAAGCAGAAACAAAAGAAGTGAAAGAGCAATTAAAAGAATTGCAAAATACGTTAAAAAAGACAGAAACAGCTGAAGAGGCATTACGCGAAGTCGTGAAGAAGCAAAAAGAGCTTGCTTTAAAGGAGCAACAATTAAAGGATAAGCAAACAGCTAGTAAGGATGGCGCTTCTGACGACAAAGGCTTATCGAAGGAAGAAGTGGAACAATTGAAGGAGCTCGCTCAAATGCAGCAGGAGTTAACGCAAAATGCAAATGCTACTCAGACAGCTATGAGCAAGCTTGGGAAACCTGCAAGCAATACTCTACAAAATGCTATAGCGAGTACCAATAGTGCCAATAATAATCAGCAAAACAATCCTAATACCAATCCATCAGCGAATTCACAGCAAAGTAATCAACAAGGTCAAACAGGACAACAAGGCCAAACTAATTCTCAAAATGGTTCCCAACAGGCTAGTGGTCAAGGACAGAAACAAGGATCGAATCAAAGCAATCAACAAGGTCAAGGACAAGGCAATGGTCAAGGACAGGGTCAAGGACAAGGTCAGGGTCAAGGACAAGGTCAGGGAAATGGCAATGGTCAAAGTCAAGGTACTGCTCAAGGAGGTAAAGGCGCAGGCACAGGACAGGGCGGCCGCGATTTATTGACAACACCGAATAGAATTGGTGGCTCTAGTCAGACTTCAGTTGATGGTGGAGCATTAGGAGATGGATCACATGTTTCAGAGCAACAAGGAAATGGCCCGATTACTAAAGGTTCTATCCGTCCATATGAGGAAGTTATAGGTTCCTATAAAGATAGCTATTTAGAAAGCTCAGAGCGTTTACAATTACCGAAGGATTTACAAAATGTCGTGCAATCTTATTTCACGTCAATTGACTCTAAGTAGGAGGAAAAGGAATGGCATTTACAGAGCAACAATATGTTGAAATGAGTACGAAATTACAACAAGTAAAGGAAGAAATTCATCGCTTTATAGTTGGCCAAGAGGAAGCAATTGATTATACATTATACGCAGTCCTTGCTGATGGGCATGCATTATTAGAGGGCCTACCGGGTTTAGGGAAAACGATGTTAATTCGTACAATTTCTGAAGTACTAGATTTATCATTTTCACGAATTCAATTTACACCAGATTTAATGCCAGCGGATATTACAGGGACAAGCATGATTGAGCGCACAGCTGATGGCAAGCAGCAGTTTACGTTCCAGCCAGGTCCGATTTTTAGCCAAATGGTATTAGCAGATGAGATTAACCGAGCAACACCAAAAACACAAAGTGCACTGCTTGAAGCAATGGGGGAAAAAACTGTAACAATTTTGGGAGATACAAAGAAGATGGCGAGACCATTCTTCGTGTTGGCAACACAAAACCCGATTGAGATGGAGGGAACATACCCGTTACCAGAAGCACAAATGGACCGTTTCCTATGTAAAATTCTTGTGCCGTATCCTGAGAAAAGTGAACTAATGGAAATTATGAAGCGTACAACAGGCGCTAAGGAAATTGATTTACAAAAGATCATGGATACAGAAGCACTGATTGAAGCGCAACAAATGGTCAAGGAAGTACTTGTTGCTGATGAAATGCTTGAATTTGCGACGGACCTTGTTGTGGCTACACATCCTGAGAGAGTGGATGCCATTGATGAGGTTAAGCAATATGCGATGTACGGTAGCGGCCCTCGAGGTTTACAAAGTTTAATTAAGTTAGCGAAAGCAAGAGCGCTTATGAATGGACGTTTCCACGTTTCTGTAGCAGATATTAAATCTGTAGCTAAGCCAGTGTTACGCCATCGAATGCTGTTGAATTATGAAGGGGAGGCTTCAGGTAAAACAACAGACGATGTGATTGATGTCATTTTAGAAAAAGTACAGCAAGGTGTTAGCAGGTGACACAAAAATTATTATTGCCCGAGGATTGGTTAGCGAAAATCAGTCGCTTCCAAGTGGCAACGGCCTCCAAATTACGTGGGCAGCACAAGGGCTCGCACCGTTCGCAACGCTTTGGGGCATCGCTAGATTTTTCAGATTTTCGTGAATATCATTTAGGTGATGATGTACGTCAGGTGGATTGGAACGTCTTTGCGAGAACTGATAAATACTTCATTAAACGTTTTTTAGATGAACAAGAAATGCGCGTACACATTTTGCTAGATACAACTAAATCTATGGGCGATCAAGCAAAATGGACTTTTGCCCGGCAAATTGTCGCCTCACTTGGCCTAATGGTGCTCGGCCGCGATGATCGCTTATCATTTTCTTTTCTACAGGATGAGGTGAAGCCACCGTTTCGTCGTAAGGGTGCTATGTATCGTCGCGCCTTTTTACAGGTGGTCACCGAGATTGAGCAAGCAACTTATACAAATAGCTTCGCACAAGGAGCTTTCAAAGCATTGCCTAAAGATAGTACCGTACTATTTATTGTCACAGACGGACTTGAGCCAATCGAGGAATGGGAGCAACTTTTAAAAAGGCTACCACGTTTTGCAGGGGATGTCCGTATTTTGCAAATAGTAACACAAGAAGAAATAGCACCAGAATATACGGGTGATGTGCGCTTACTTGATCGTGAAACGGGCAGAGATGTAAATGTTACGATGTCTTCTAAAGTGCTGGACACATATACGGCAAGACGTTTATTACATGAAGAGGAATTTGAAGCAATTTGTCGGCGCTTCGGTGTTCGACAATTACAACTTAAAGTAGAGGATGGATTACAGCATGTCATCTTCCATCAATTATTAAAAGCACATTGGATTAGGTGAGGTGAGCCGTATTGGGCTTTAGTCAATTACTTTTTAGCTGGACGGCCATCATCCCGGTCATTGTCCTTCTATATTATTTCTTTCGAAAAAAATATACCGATCAAACTGTATCCTCCACACTTTTCTGGTCGGAAATTATGCAAGAAACACGTGTGTCACCATACTTAAAACATTTACAAAAAAATGCACTGCTTTATTTGCAACTACTTGCTCTTCTTTTACTCGTACTAGCATTAATGAATCCATATGTTAAAAAGTCAACAATTGTTGGTGCGCAGACGATTTTCATAGTGGACACTTCTGCAACGATGTTAGCAGGGAAAGAGCAGTCAACATTTGATACACATAAAAAAGAAATGCTGTCATTGGTCAATGAGCTTGATGGAAGACCTGTGACACTCATTACAACAGGCAATACGCCAAAAGCCATATTACAGCAAGAAACAAATACTAAAGATATTGAAAAAGCCATTCAACAGTTACAAGTAACGTATGAGACAGCTCAAATGAATAAAGCTTTAGATGTGGCACAGGCTTTTGTCGGCAATACACCAACATCTATTTATGTCTTTACAGATGCGCTCGATAAAAAGCAATTACCGATGGAAAAAGATACGGTGAAGTGGATCGTAAAAGGGTCTGCAAAGGATTTAACAAATATCGCAATGACACGTTTTGCTGCTACTACAGATGGACAATCTGCTATGGCACTTGTTCAGTTACAAAATGATACGAACAAAGAGCAAAATGTAAAACTTTCGATAGAAAATGTTAAGGGTAAGGAGATTGTTACAGAGAGTGTCGCATTACCTCCAAATGAAGCCATAACAAAAACATTTAAAGATCTACCGTTAGAAGATACGTTGACTGCCAAAATAGATGCCAAGGACGATTATGCTGTTGATAATTCACAAACGGTATTGCTACAAACAGCTACTTCAAAAGTAGTTGTCGATCAAAGTATGCATCAACTCATCCAAAAAGGTTTGCAAACGATTAATAGTAGTGTGAAAATTGTTCCATCTTCACAACTGGCTGACAATTTGGATGCTACAGTAGTGACCAATCAGACGGCGCTACTCGAAAAGATGGACAAGCCAATTGTTTTATTTGGACGGGATGACGTTGAGAAGGTTGAAGCTACTGGGGAAATCAGTACAACAAGTGATGCATTGTTTGCATTTAGTGAGCTAAAAGATATTTACGTCAGTGCTGTATATCCTAGATTCGATGACTATAAAACGATTGCATCAGTTGGAGACCAGCCATTTATTCAGCGTTCACCTGAAGGGGATATCGTTGTATTAGCTGATATTGCAGATACAGATTGGCCGTTACATCCTTCATTCCCATTATTTTTATGGAGTGCTGAACAGGAACTTTCAGAATCAGTTGGTTCTCTTGGTATTTTCACACCAAATGAGCAACGCGCAGTTGCTTTAGCGCAAGGTGATTGGAGTATTTATTCGCAGGAAGAAGAGTTTTTATCGTCCATTTCGAATGGTCTACTAACAGCTCCAATGAAGCCAGGAATTTATACAGCTCGCTCAAAAGATGAAGAAAAGCGCTTCATCGTACAGCTCCAAGCGCAAGAGCGTGTGATTGAAAAAGGGACAAGTTATACACTTGGAGAGCTTCCGGACAATGGTAAGGAAGAAATATCGAAAACATCGTTCGTGCCTTGGATTATCCTTATGATTCTGGTATTACTTGTTTTAGAGTGGGAGGTGCAACGACGTCGTGGATTTACGAATTGATATGCCATTAGCATTGTTGCTTTTACTTCCATTGCTTATGTATTTTGGATGGACCTATTGGCGTGAACGTCAGCGACTAAAGAAGAGTCATATCGTCGTACTAGGTATTCGTATTGTGGCAGTATGCTGTTTGGTTTTTGCACTTGCAGGACCCTATATTTTATTGCCCGTAAAGGAAGAACAAGTATTATTCTTAGTAGACCGTTCTGCTTCAATGAATGGGACAAATGATGAGATGGCCAATTTTATAGCGGAAAGTTTACCGTCGAAAAAAGATGAACAGCTTGCAGGGATTTATTCTTTTTCATCGACTTTACAAACGGAAGCCATTTTATCGAAGTCTTTAAAGGAAGTGCCGAAGTTTACAGCTATAAAAGCAACAGATCAAACAAATATTGAACAGAGTCTACAGCTCGCTTCAGGTATTGTAGATCCAAAAAAAGCAACACGACTTGTACTCTTAACGGATGGCAATGAAACAAAAGGAGATGCCTTAGAATTTGCATCAAAGTTTAAAGGGTCAAATATAAGTGTTGATGTAATGCCATTTAACCAACCTGTTGCTAAGGATGTATCTATGAAAAGCTTTGTCACACCGCAAGTTGCTTATGTAGGTGAGCAACAGCAGCTAGTTGCCGAAATAAATGCAACTGTAGCAGAACAAGGTGAGCTATTGCTATACGAAAACGATAAGCTAATTCACCGTGAAGCAGTGGAGCTTGCAGAAGGGTCAAATATTTTTACATATAAACATTCAGCAACGGCTGAAGGGCTTGTAAAATATGAGGCAATCGTGCAGGTCGAACAGGATGCCATTTTTGAAAATAATAAATTAACAAGCGTCACAATGGTGCAAAGTGAACCACATTTACTAATTGTTAATGGCTATGATACGGCATCACCAATTGCAGCAGCGCTTGGCAAACAATCAATTGCCTATGATGTTGTAAATGCTAACAGTCTGCCAAATGAACTTTCTAGTTATTTACAATACAATGCCATCATTTTTGATAATGTGCCAGGACATTTAGTAGGTGAGGCAAAAATGAATGTCATTGAGCAAGCAGTGAAAAATTTCGGTGTCGGTTTTACAATGGTCGGTGGCGAAAATAGCTTTGGCTTAGGAGGCTACTTTAAAACACCAATCGAAACTTTATTACCTGTTGAAATGGAGATTAAAGGTAAGGAACAATTACCGTCATTAGGGCTTGTGATTGTCCTTGACCGCTCTGGAAGTATGTCTGGAGCAAAGCTAGAGCTCGCAAAAGAGGCGGCCGCTCGTTCAGTTGAAATGCTACGAGGAGAGGATACACTCGGGTTTATTGCCTTTGATGATCGACCTTGGGAAATTATTGAGACAGGACCACTTGGCAATAAGGAAGAAGCGGTAGATACGATTTTATCTGTAACGCCAGGTGGTGGTACCGAAATATATGGCTCACTTGCTAAAGCTTATGAAAATCTAGATGATTTAAAGCTACAGCGAAAGCATATTATTCTATTAACTGATGGTCAGTCTCAGCCTGGTAACTATGAAGACTTAATTGCTCAAGGAAAAGAGAAAGGCATTACTCTTTCAACAGTTGCAATTGGTCAGGATGCAGATGCCAACTTACTTGAAGCGCTTAGCGAGATGGGCAGCGGGCGTTTCTACGATGTTGTTGATGAGCAGACAATCCCTTCTATTTTATCTCGTGAAACAGCCATGATTTCACGCACATATATTGAGGATAACCCATTCTATCCAACTATATTTAATGCAGCTAGCTGGAATACATTATTTACAGATGGTGTACCTAAAATGAACGCTTATATCGGTACGACAGCAAAGCAGGGAGCTACTATTATTGCAGAAAGTGAGAAGGAAGATCCAGTACTTGCAGAATGGCAATATGGCCTTGGCAAAACATTCGCCTTTACCTCTGATTCGGCAGGAAAATGGACAGGAGACTGGGCAAGATGGCAAAATTGGGGCACATTTTGGCAAACGCTTATTTCAAAAATGCTACCAAGCTATAATGATGTTGCCTATGATGTACGTCTAGAATCAGACGGCTCATTTGTCATCACTGACCCAACAAATGAAGCGGCGTTCTTAGATATTGTTGCTGTCAATGAAGCGGGTGAAGAACTTGATACACAGCTTGAAACAATTTCAGCATCACAAGTTCGAGCAGTCGTACAAGCAGAACCAGGACTCATCTTCTTCCGCATTGCCGATGAAGAAAATGCCATTTACCAGGCAGGGTTAAGTGTACCTTATAGTGCTGAGTATGAATTACGCCCAGTGAATGATAAGCTAGTCAAAGAGCTAACAAAGCAAACAGGCGGCTCCGTTTTAAAAGAACCGAGCGAGGCATTCCGTGAATTTACTAAAAAAGGTGCGGAACGCCAAAATATTGCAACATGGCTCTTATTGGCGGGTATGCTACTATTCTTCATAGATATTACTATTCGACGCTTTGGTTGGGGCTTCCTAACAAGGCCGAGGAAAAAAGAACAGCCTGTAGAGGAAAAATCAATACAGGCAGAGGACACAAATGTTGCCCAGCTATTAAAGGGTATGAAAAAACGATCTTAGTAACTAAAAACGATGGTTCATTGCTTTATAGTAATGAGCCATCGTTTTTTTGTCATTCTATTTTAGGGTTATCACCAAAAGATCGGAATGACATTTGTTAAAGCATATACCATAAATAATTAGTTGATTGGAGTGGAGACTGGGCGACTCCTTGGGGATTAGCAATAGAGGAACGAAGGCTAAAACCATCACGTCCTGTGATAACGCCTTCGTGACCAGCATCGTGCTGGCCCGAGACCCTGCAGCGAAGCGAATGTTTTCTGTGCGAAAGCGTAGTGCTAACGTAGCGGCAGCAACAAAGCACCCAGTCGGAACGGTAATCAACCACACGATATGATGATGAGTTTTAGATTTCTACTTTTGTGAAACTAGAGATCTTTTTTTGTGATAAGAAAAATTTTCCTTGTAAATAATATGCACGAATGTAATAATGGATGATAGTAATAAAATATTACTATCACTTTTAAGTACTATGGATTTTGGAGGTTTGGACATGACCAATATAATGAATTCTTTTGGGTTTCTTAGTTTTAAATTAGCAGAGGCTTTGGAGGAAAACCTCGAGAAATATATTAGTGAAAAATATCAAATGAAATCCAGAGAAGTCGGGATCATGATTGCTGTAAAAGAAAATAAACTTAGTCAAATTCAAATAGGGCAGATTTTAAAGTTAGATAAAAATAGTGTCCGCTTTTTTATCGATGGTCTAGAAGAAAGAAATTATGTTTATAGGGAGAAAAATCCAGAAAATAGAAGAGAGAATTTAATATGCCTTACGGAACATGGTGAAAATTTGGCAGAAGATTTATTGAAGACCCTTTCGATTTCTGAGAATGAAGTGTTAAACGTACTATCATTGGAAGAAAAAGAGCTGTTGAAAAGCATATTGAAAAAAGTATATGAAAATCGTGAATAGGGTTTAACTTCTTTCAGCAACCTGCTGAAATAGAGGAACTCAGTCTAAGAACGCCACGTCCTGTGGCAACGACTGAGTGACCAACTTCGTGTTGGCCTAAAGCCTCCGGCGGATGTCACGGATTCGGAAAGGAGTTAATAAAGGATGTTAGCCTAAAACCATCGCATCCATGCGATAACGGCTAACTGACCTGCAACGGTGCCACTTCCGCTACGCTTTCGCACAAAAAACATCTGCAGGCCTAAGCACAAAGCCGAATCCGGACGCATTGTTTATCTGTGCGAAAGCGAAGCGACAGCAACAATTATGCCGAGGCATAATTGATAACCATATCAATAAAAAAGAAAGAGTGATGAGAAATGAAAGCAGTAGAGGTTATGAAGGAGTATTTGAGAAGAGCGCAAGAAGAGGGTCAGGATTTATCTGATATGTATGTAGATCATGGAGAATTAAAAAATTTTAAAGGTGAAATTTTTAAAGGAAGAAAAGAAATACAAAACTTTTACACGTCACCTATGCCAAAAGGCTTTAAATTAACTATCCAAAATATTGATGGTGATGATACAGAATGTATTGCTACAGTTTCAACTACTTGGGATGGTTTGCCAAACCCAGTGATTCTGGAAGAAAGGTTGATTCTTGAAAATGAAAAAATAAAATCGTTGGCGATGATTCCAAAATAAAAGGGGGCGGAAGCTATGTCATTAAATCCTAATCAAAATTCCCTTCCTACACCTGAAAGAGACACGAAATATTGGATTGGTGTGGTATCTCTTAATCATGTGCAAAAAGGGGTTGAGGGAGGATTCGGCCAGTTATGCCATGGTAAAGAAAGACCTTTGAAACGAATGCAAAAAGGAGACTGGATCATTTATTATTCTCCTAAAAAAAGTCTAGATGGTAATGAGCCTGTAAGAGCATTTACCGCAATTGGAAGAGTGAAGGACGAGCGAATATACGAGTTTCAAATGGCAGAAAATTTTATTCCTTTTAGAAGAGATATAGACTTTTATAAAGATGCAAAAGCTGTGCCAATAAAAAGGATCTTAGATTATTTAGAGTTTGTAGAGGACAAATCCAAATATGGCTATAAATTTAGATTTGGTCATTTTGAAATAAGCAAAAAAGACTTTTTATTAATTGCTCATGAAATGGGATTACCGTTGAAGTATGGGTGAAATAGGTTGGAACAAAAAACGTTACTTTCTTAATTAATTGTCATTAAAGAAAGTAACGTTTTTAAATTGCTGTAAATCAAGTTATTTAAGCTGAGTGTTAAGGTTAGTTACAAATACTGTTTTACGCAAATTGCTAGCAATGACAATGCCTAACATAGCACCAATGGTACTTGAAGTTAAAAAGGCTGGCATGAAAAATAAAGCAGCAACGGATGTCTCCATTAATAAATGCGCGTAAGGTACTGCGATAAGTGAGGCAATGATACCTGTCCCCAACATTTCACCGACTCCTGCAAGCCATTGCTTACCGCTGTATTTATAGGCAAGAGCTGCACATAGAGCGCCAATAACACTTCCAGGTATAGCTAGTAATGAGCCTGTGCCTGTTAAAATACGAATAATGGCTGTGACAAAGGCGACCATAACAGTAGGCACTGGACCAAGAATGATAGCACCGATAACATTAATGGCATGTTGGACAGGGTAGGCACGTGCAATCCCCGTTGGTATTGAAACGAAGGTAGAACCTGCTACGGCAATTGCTACTAATAAGGCCATGATTGTTAATTTTCGAATTGACATAATTTCCACTCCTTTGAAATGTGAATTTTATAGTTAGCGCCGCTAAAGTGGGGAGTTCCGCCGCTAAGCCAATGAGAAGCGCCGCTAAACAGAAGAGTTCCGCCGCTAAGCCAGTGAGAAGCGCCGCTAAACAGGAGAGTTCCGCCGCTAAGCCAATGAGAAGCGCCGCTAAAGTGGGGAGTACCGCCGCTAAACCAATGAGAAGCGCCGCTAAACAGGGGAATTCCGCCGCTAAGCCAATGAGAAGCGCCACTAAACAGGGGGAGTACCGCCGCTAAGCCAATGAGAAGCGCCGCTAAAGTGGGGAGTACCGCCGCTAAGCCAATGAGAAGCGCCGCTAAACAGGGGAGTACCGCCGCTAAGCCAAAGAGAACGGCCGCTAAACAGTGGAGTACCGCCGTTAAGGCTATGAGAAGCGCCGCTAAACAGGAGAGTTCCGCCGCTAAAGCGTAAAAAAGCCGCTTCCTAAAAAACAATAGGAAGCGGCCTTGTATCTACATAGTAAAAAGCAAGTGTCGGCACTTCCCTCCGCTAGTGTGAACTAGATCAGGTTCAAAGGGTCCGTATATGATAATATACGTCTCAGCCTTTTAAAGACTCCCCTAGTGGTAATTAATAGAATTTTTAGTTTTTCACATATTAATGTAGCATACTACTAAAAATAGTCAATAACTTTTCAGACTATTTTGTATCAGGATGCATAAGATGTGGTGCTTTTTTCATTGTCCAAATAAGTGCAAGGAAGAAACAAGCCATTAAAATAATAGACCCGAATATATAAGGACTGTTCATATTCCAATCGAATAATATACCTGCTAGAGCTGGACCAATCATATTACCAAGACTCATATAAGCATTGTTCAGACCAGCTGCATAGCCCTGTTCATTCTCAGCAAGCTTTGAAATCAATGTGTTGACAGCTGGGCGAATCAATGTCGTAGCTGTAGAGAAGATGGTCGCTACAATTAAAATAAGTGCAAAACCAGATGCGAATAATATTAAGAAAATCGAAACGGCTGCAATAAATAAATTGACTAACACTACTTTCATTTCGCCGAAGCGATTAAACAGCGGTGTAATAACAAACATCTGTACAACAACACCAAAAGCGCCGCCCATAACTAATATAATGGCGATATCAGTAGGTGTGTAATTAAACTTGTCTGTAACAAATAATGATAATGTTGTTTGGAAGTTAGCAATCCCGAAAGAGAATACAAGCATGATAATTAGCATGACAAAATAAGGCATTCGGACTGAACGGGCCATCTGCTTTGCAAGATTATCCTGCTTCTGTGCTTTTTTAGCAGTGTTCGGTTTTGTAGCAGGCAATAAAAAGAACGATAAAATAGCTGCTAAGATAGCTGCACATCCAGCAGTATAAAACGGAAAATGCAAACTAACTTTTGAGAGGAATCCGCCAATACCTGGTCCGATCATAAAACCAAAGGACATTGCTGCCCCTATCATCCCCATACCTTTTCCGCGTTCCTCGTACGTTGTGATGTCAGCCACAAATGCCATTATAGGAGGTGCCACAAATGCAGATCCAAGGCCACCTAAAAAGCGTGCCAAGAAGAGCATCCACACATCTGTAGAAAGTCCGAATCCAATTTGTGCAAGTCCTGTTACGATAAGGCCGAAAATAATGAGATTTTTACGACCGTATTGATCGGAAAGATTCCCAGCAATTGGAGAAAATACGAATTGTGCTAAGGCGAACGTTGCAATCAACATGCCAAGTACTTGTCCTGCAGCACCAAATAGTTTTAAATAATCAGGCATGACAGGAATAATAATTCCGATACTCCCCATTGCGATAAACATATTAAACATTAAAATATACAAAGCCGCCTTATTAGACTTCTGCTGGGTCATCGAATACCCCTTTCTTTAATCAAATATACTACAGTCTACCACAAGGCTTGTACGTTTGCTATTGACTATAAGTCTGAGATTTAGTAGTAAGGTTATGAGGATTCTATTGATCAAATAAAATAAGCGTGTTGATTAGTAAAATATAGGTTTATTATTAAGGATAATGGGGGCGCATCATATACATCATAACGTGGGGGTGTTGATTTCCGTTCCGGCTGGGCGCTTTCCTGGGGGCGTCCGATGAGCCGCTTCGCTGCAGGGTCTCGGGCCAGCACGATGCTGGTCACGAAGGCGTTATCACAGGACGTGATGGTTTTAGCCTTCGTTCCTCTATTGCTGAT